>JAIZWL010000003.1 GCA_021498125.1 Candidatus Thorarchaeota archaeon
ATTTAACAAGTTATCTACAATAGACCTGAGACCCTTGGCCGCCTGTTCGCAGCTCACATATCTTCATCTGAACAGTAACCAGTTGCGCTCGATCGACCTGAGTCCGCTGGCCGCCTGTTCGCAGCTTATGCAGCTTGCTCTGGGATTTAACAAGTTATCTACAATAGACCTGAGACCCTTGGCCGCCTGTTCGCAGCTCACATATCTTCATCTGAACAGTAACCAGTTGCGCTCGATCGACCTGAGTCCGCTGGCCGCCTGTTCGCAGCTTGCTAAACTTAATCTCGACGGGAATCATCTGCGGGAACTTGATCTGACCCCTATAGGTCGCATCTGTTCGCAACAGTCCGACGCGCATGCTAAATGGCTCGCCATCGATATAAACAACAATCGATTACACGAGCTTGACCTGAGTCCCTTGGCGGGGTGTCCTCAACTCACTGGATTGTATCTTAAAGGTAATCCCTTGGAGCGTCTTGATCTGACTCCTCTTTTAACTTGCAAAAAGCTATCACTCTTAGAGAGTGATATCGATATCTTTCTAGAGGCCGACAAGGGTGCAGATGTTCCACCCCCGCCACCTGACGATCTTCCCCAAGGCGTGGCACGCTATTACGACTTCATACACTGGTATCGGTACATATAATCTAAACAATCTTCTCTCAGTCTCTCCAATGCCCTCATTCTCCCAAGCAGACTCTCTCTTTTTACAGGCAGTCTTTTTGTTCACCAGATGATCGTTCTCACAATTTCCACACACCTCTCGAAAGATATATATTTCACTGAGACCTAGCCAAGCCTGCTACTACTTTTTCGCCCGAGAGAGGTAATGCTATACGATGATATGGGGAAGGGAGTATAGAGGACGCGGGCTCCTCCTATGTCAGAGAGTATGCTCTCTCGCACACCCAAAGATCTCACGTTCTATTGTCATAGAGAGGAGGAGTGGCGATTGCGAATTGACTCGAAGCTCTTTGTTAGAATAGTGTTGTTAGTATTAGTCCTACTGACCAGTTCTGTAGTGACCACTGTTGTGGCGCGCAATACTGAAGAAGTATCACAACCTCTGCCCCTGTCGGAGTATGTGGCGACCTGCTATGATCCGACCGGAACAGGGTTTGGTCCTCGACCTGGGGAATCATCGACGCTAGAGTCCACATTGGAGGCAGTCCGGCTGCTGGTGCATGATACGGATTCCACCACGTGGACCGGAGAGTTGAGAGCCATGCTGGACCAGATCGTTGATGCTTATGTCTCGATGCAGGTTGCCGGCCGTGGTGGTTTTAGGGCAATGTGTGAGGGGTATGCTGGATGTGGTGCTGTTGCTAATATTGATGCGCTTGAGTAGTGAGGTGGACGAGTAATGATCGAGTTGACCCGAAGACGACTGTACGCGCTGGTGATCATTGCCGTAGTGGTGGGTGGGCTGTTCTATGTGTTCAATCCGTTCCGGACGCACCTCGTCTATGAGTCGCGTTTCTCTGACCCAAATGATAAGCTTCCAGTCTATGTTGATGTACTGCACTTTGTAGATGCGAACGTGACGGTACGGTTCGTCAACGAGCCGGGGTTGATGTGTCGCATGGAGGTGGAGTTGTACGGGTGGCAGATGCAGTACACGAGTCCGGTCTGGCAGGTGTACCTGTACAAGGCGTCGCCTGACTGGTATCACGCTAAGCTAGAGATGCAGCGAGGGACTGCTGCGATGAGACGAGCCCGTGCCGTACACATCACCCTGGGCGTGAATCACAGTTATTCTCTTCTCTTAGACGGCGAAAACCTGAACGTGAGCATCGTGTACGATCATGGTGCTCTGCTGGATGATAATGAGGTCGATCTCTCCTATACAGGGACTGTGGATTTTACGTTCACGGAGGATGTAGTCGTGCAGGGTGGTCTAACGGTAGGCGCAGGGGGTCATTTGAAGACGACCCATGTTGATGTACTCCTCCCCGAGAATCTGGATGGCAGGGTTATGGTTGGGACTCATGATAATCTGTATATATCTGGTCGCTGGGCGCTCAAGTCTGTTACTCCCTATGACACTACGTATGCCACACCAGATCGTAAAGACGCCCCCCTGTTTAATTTAGAACTTCCTGGAGGTGACTATGCCACTGGGTCGCTGCGAGGATGAGGGCTGGCGGAGCCTCTGATCTACCACATCTGGTTGTGTTGTTAGACCTCAGCAAGTGAGATGAAGCCGGACCCAAAAATAGATACCCACTTTGCAGGCGCTCCCACCGAGGGACGATGGGGGTGGCGACGCCAACATTGAGTCTGCGAACGAGGGATCTGGTAGAAGACCAGGTAAATAGGGCAGGGGTGTAAGCACCAAGCTTCGGCGAGGTGTTCAGCTCACTGCTACTAATTCCCGAGGCGTGCAGGGCCAAAGTGTGGCTCGCGCAGTACCTAGAGTTGTGAAGGACTTTGGGTTGTTGAAGAGTTGTTGAAGAAGTAGAAGGGTTGTTGGATCTGGTGAATGTGCAATAATCTACCTATTGCGAGATTACAGGTAGATCACGAAGGAAGAGTCTTCATCCTCTGCGGACCATCTGCTCTCCACCTTTTTGTGAGTCACTGGGGTTTTTTTCTAATGATTTTATTTAATGAGTCTCTTGTTCCTATGTGAGTGTTTTCTTAGGATGTGAGTTACCTGCGTCATCTCATCTACGCGGCGAGATCACTAGAGAGTTTACACCTAAGAGTGTCTTTTTTTATTCTTGTTCTAGGGTTCGCTGTGGAATAAATGTCCAACTTACAATCAACGGTAGGGGATCAATCCCAGCGATACCAGTTTATGAGATGGTAGTAGCGCGCTACACCGACTGGCAGAGGGGACAAGCGTTCCGAATCCATGTCCGCATCTAAAAAGATATCGTCATCAATGGACAGACGCGCCAATTTTTTGCAGGTCATGAGAGGCGTCAGGTCAAGCCTCTTTAGCGGATTACCTCTGAGATACAACGAAACAAGATAGGGGCACCCCGCCAGAGGACTTAGATCGATCGACCGCAGCCGATTGTCATTCACTGAGACTGAGAGATACATGGTGCGCTGGTCAGCCCGTTGCGAACATATCGTGTATAGAGGACTCAGATCAAGTTCTCGCAAGAGATTCTCATCAAGATTAAGTGTAGCAACCTGCGAACAGGAGGCCAGGGGACTCAGGTCGATCGAGCGCAACTGGTTCCTGTACAGATAAAGCTTCGTGAGCTGCGAACAAGAGGCCAGGGGACTCAGGTCGATCGAGCGCAACTGATTCCTGCCCAGATAAAGAGTGGTAAGCTGCGAACAGGAGGCCAGGGGACTCAGGTCGATCGAGCGCAACTGGTTCCCGTACAGATAAAGCTCCGCAAGCTGCGAACAGGAGGCCAGGGGACTCAGGTCGATCGAGCGCAACTGGTTCTCGTTCAGATAAAGAGTGGTAAGCTGCGAACAGGAGGCCAGGGGACTCAGGTCGATCGAGCGCAATTGATTCCTGCCCAGATAAAGCTTCGTGAGCTGCGAACAGGAGGCCAGGGGACTCAGGTCGATCGAGCGCAACTGGTTCTCGTTCAAATAAAGTTCCGCAAGCTGCGAACAGGAGGCCAGGGGACTCAGGTCGATCGTTCCTAATTGGTTCCCCCTCAGATAAAGGGTGGTGAGCTGGGGACAAGAGACCAAGGGCCTCAGGTCAACCGCCTCCAACTGGTTATTGCTCAGTTCAAGCGTCTGTAAATGGGGACAGGAGGCTAGGGGACTCAGGTCGATCGAGCGCAACTGGTTACTGGCCAGATCAAGCGTCTGCAACTGGGGACAGGCGGCCAAGGGACTCAGGTCAAGACCTTCTAGGTGACTGCAATATATATTCAGGCGGACAAGTTGCGAGCACGCCGAGAGTGGGGTGAGATCAATATCTACGATGTGCCTGTCAAAATATACGATCAGGACCTCACGTGCCGTCTTCTCAACCTCGATGTACCCATGCACCCGCTTATCCTTAACGGTCGCCTCGTAAGGCAGATGCACCTTGTCGTCACTCACGTCGTCTTCCGTCTGCCTCTTCTGCACATCTGCAAGATCATTCATCCATTGCCACCTCCATCACTCGGATTCAACCAGTAAGGCCGTACGAGAAAGAGCGGCACGAACTACATACAATCAGCACGACAACGACATGCGTGGATGCATGCAACTCGGTGGGCCTCCGGTCTCATACAGAATGTATATCCGAACCTCACCATTTAAGCTCATACATCGATTGGACAGGGACTCTCTCCTATATGATGAGAGGATCACAAATTATTCATTGGAGAACGTGAGGCGCCCCCGTTCGTGCAACTGGCGAAGCGCATACGGCAGGCTCTCGGCGCTCATGGACGCCTCAAATCTCTCACGGGAGACATGGAGAACGACCGAGGGGTCGACTTTCAAGTACCACAAGGAGGGACAGGTGAGCAATGGGTCAAGGTCCAGCTCGCGCAGGGGGTTTGCGGTGAGTTCGATTGTTTCCAAACGGGGGAGTCCCGCGAGCGGTGAGAGATCAATCTGGGAAAATTGATTGTTTTGGAGATACAGACACTTTAGATACTGATGCTCAGAAAGAGGGGAGAGATCTACGCGCGACAAGAGGTTACCGTCCATTGCCACATCAGTTAGATAGGGAAGGTCTGTAAGAGGTGTCAAGTCAAGTGAGGTCAGACGATTATTGTGTACAAACAGAATCTGAAGGGATCGATGCGTTTTGAGCGCGGTCAGATCGATGTGGGTCAGGCCCTGGTCTGAGAGGCGTATGTCCCGTAGTTCCGTGAGACCCGCGAGCGGACTCAGATCGATGTGGGTCAGGCCCAGACCTGAGAGGCGTAGTTCCCATAGTTCCGCGAGGCCCCCGAGGGGCGTCAGGTCCACTTCCTTCAGGGTATTACCGGTCAGACTTAACCGCCTGAGATGCGGGATGGTACGCAGAGGCTCCAAATCTACCATGCTCAACCGATTCCGACCGATGTACAGGACCTCGAGCGTGGGATGGCCCTGCAGCGGTCGCAGGTCAACGGCCTCCAGCCGATTGGACGAGAGAGCCATCTCTTTTAGAGCAGAGGCCTCGCGCAGTGGCGTGAGGTCGATCGTCACCAGTCGGTTTTGTGTCAAATCCAACTTTTGGAGCGAGGGGTGTCCACGCAGCGGCTCAAGGTCGATGTAGTCAAGTTGGTTTTGCCAGAGGACCAGTTCTTGGAGAGCTGGCACCTCACGCAGCGGACGCAGGTCGACCGTCACCAGTCGGTTTTGTGTAAAATCCAACGTTTGGAGCGAGGGATGCCCGCGCAGCGGCTCAAGGTCGATGCGTTCGAGATGGTTACGCATGAGGACCAGTTCTTGTAGAACAGGCACCTCACGCAGCGGCGTGAGGTCGATCTCCTTTAGCCAATTGTATGTCAGATTGATGCGGCGGAGCGTGGGATGGCCCTGCAGCGGTCGCAGGTCGATGTGGTCAAGATAATTACTGCTCAGATCGAGCGCTTCCAGTCGTGGCAGGTGCTGTACACCCGTCAGGTCGACCTCCGTCAGTTCATAGCCGGACATGAAGAGCTCGGTACAGTTAGAGGGGTACTCCTCCTCGAAGGAGAACTCGTCCCGGTGATACTTGATAATAATGTACTTCATCGCTCAGTGGCCCCCAAGACATCGGTCCTTTATGCTTTGAGGAAGTCTGTACAAACGGAGACATATACAGCCCTCTACTCTCTAGAGGAGATACTATCATTTAAGCTCATGCACGGATGAGGCTCTGTGAAAAGTCAGTAACATAGAGGTTATGAAAAAAGGGTCCTATTTTGTGTCCGAATCCAAGACTCTTCAGGACTCGTTTTATATTGTTTGATGTCATTTTGCACAACTTTTTGTCACTCACCATAAGAATGCACAATACAATGAAGTTCTTAGATAAAACCCCATAACCTTTTAGAGTGTGAACTGATTAGAAAAGTGTACTAACAAACATTTGAGGGATCGTATTTTGGGCAAGAAAAAGAGCAGGCGAAATGGAACAGATGATTCCTCCGCATTCAATTATGGAACAACCAACTTCAGTGAGAAAGTTTCATTTATCTGGAACATCGCTGATTTGCTACGCGGTACGTATAAGAGATCAGATTACGGTAAGATAATACTGCCATTCACGGTCCTTCGAAGACTTGATCAAGTTCTTGAAGATAGTAGAACAAAAGTTCAGGACGCATACAAGAAATACAAGAGCCGACTGAAGAGCGTAGCATTGGACATGAAACTGCAGAAGGTCGCAGGACATTCATTTTACAATACAAGTTACTTCAATTTTGAGAAGCTACTAGGAGATCCGGATAATCTTGCGGCTAACTTACTCAATTACGTTGACGGGTTCTCTCCGAATGCAAGGGATATCATGTATAAATTCGATATCAAGACACATATCACTAAGTTAGCAGAGAAGGATTTGCTCTATGTGGTTTTCAAAGAATTCTGCAATCCAGAGAAGATTGACCTTCATCCAGATCGAGTGTCAAATATCGAGATGGGATATATCTTTGAAGAATTAATCCGCAGATTCTCAGAGCAATCAAATGAAACTGCTGGGGAGCATTTTACTCCAAGAGAAGTCATCAAACTCATGGTCAATCTCTTATTTATTGAAGACAAAGATGTGTTGCAAAAAGAAGGATTGGTTCGTACTCTTTATGATCCAGCTTGTGGGACAGGAGGGATGCTATCTGTGGCAGAAGAATACCTACAGAGGTTACATCCCACTGTGCAATTAGTACTATATGGCCAAGAACTTAATGATGAGGCATTCGCAATATGCAAATCCGACATGCTAATCAAAGGACATAATCCTGAAAACATTGCTCGTCAAAATACTTTTACGCACGACCTTTTTCCGGATAAAACTTTTGACTACATGTTGTGTAATCCCCCATTTGGAGTGGATTGGCGGGCTGTTGAAAAAGAAGTGAAAAAGGAGCATGATGATAAGAATATAGGAATTGAACGAGAGTGGGAAGAGGGAAGTGGATTAGTCCCGGCGATACCAGTTTATGAGATAGCTGTAGGTCTCCACGCCTTCTGGCAGAGGGGACAAGCGCTCCGAATCTATGTCGGCATCTAAAAAGATATCGTCATCAATGGTTAGACGCACGAATTCCTTACAGGTCATGAGAGGCGTCAGGTCAAGCCTCTTTAGAGGATTACCTGTGAGATACAACGCAATAAGATAAGGACACCCAGCCAGAGGACTTAGATCTATCGCCCGCAGCCGATTGTTGTTCACCGCGACCGAGAGATACTTGTATTTGATGCGCTGGTCGGTTCGTTGCGAACATATCGTATGGAGAGGGGTCAGATCGAGCTCCCGTAAGTGATTCCCACCAAGATTAAGTTTAGCAAACTGGGGGCAGGATGCCAAGGGACTCAGGTCTATTGATCGCAATCGGTTACTGCTCAGATAAAGATGTGTGAGTTGTGTACAGGTGGCCAGGGGATTTAGGTCTATTGTCGATAACTTGTTAAAGCTTAGAATAAGCTGCATAAGCTGCGAACAGGTGGCCAAGGGACTCAGATCTATTGTCGATAACTTGTTAGATCCTAAATTAATCTCCATGAGCTGTGTACAGGAGGCCAGGGGACTCAGGTCTATCGATCGCAACTGGTTCTCATTCAGATGAAGAGTGGTGAGCTGTGTACAGGAGGCCAGGGGACTCAGGTCTATCACCTCTAGCTGGTTCCTGCTTAGATAGAGAGCTGTGAGCTGTGTACAGGAGGCCAGGGGACTCAGGTCTATTGAGCGCAATCGGTTACTGCTCAGGTCGAGCGTCTGTAACTGCGAACAGGCGGCCAAAGGACTCAGGTCTATCGCCTCCAACCAGTTCCCGCTCAGGTTGAGCGTCTGTAACTGTGGACAGGAGGTCAGCGGACTCAGGTCAAGACCTTCTAGGGCTCTGCAATATAGTTTCAGACTGACTAGTTGTGTGCATGCCGAGAGAGGCGCGAGATCAATATCTACGATGTCCCCGTTAAAATATACAACCCGGACCTCACGCGCCGTCCTCTCAACCTCGATGTACCCATGCACCCGTTCATACCCATTGGTCGCCTCGTAAGGCAGACGTACCTTGTCGTCACTCACGCCGTCTTCCGTCCGCCTCTTCTGCACATCTGCGGGAACATTCATTCATTGCTACCTCCATCACTCGGTACCAATCAGTGGGATTGCACGAAGAAGAGAGACACGAGCCACATACATCCGTACGACAACGACTGCACCACCACCACCACTACTACAACAACTACAATCTTGCAATACCTGCAAGGGCCGTTTCCAGCCAAGCGGGACTCTACGCAGACGCCATCATGCATGTATGCATGCAACTCGGTGGGTCTCCAGTCTCATACGGAATGGATATCCGAGCCTCACTATTTAAGCTAATACATCAATTGCCCCACCTCCGAGAGTCGAGAACAGGCTGCGATTTGATGACTGGCATTGAGGGGGAACACCCTAGAATGGATGACAAGTCATCTTTGTAATTCATCCGTGCATGAGCTTAAATGATAGTATCTCCTCTAGAGAGTAGAGGGCTGTACATGACTTCGTCTGTATTATCTTTTTCAAGGCCTGAAAGACTGGTATTGTGGGAGTCACTGAGAGATGAAGTACATTATTATTGAGTATCGCCGGGACGAGTTCTCCTTCGAGGAGGAGTACCCCTCTAACTGTACGCAGTTTATCATGGAGGATTTTGATATGACGGAGGTCGACCTGTCGGGAGTGCAGCATATGCCACGAGTGGAGCTCCTTGATCTGAGCTATAACCACCTCAGACATATCGACCTGAGTCCCCTGCGCGGTCACCCCACGCTCCGCTGCATCGATCTGAAGTCCAATTGGCTAAAGGAGATCGACCTTGAGCCGCTACGTGAGGTACCTGCTCTCCAAGAAGTGGTCCTCAGGCGTAACAAACTTGACCACATTGACCTTGAGCCGCTGCGCGGGCATCCCACGCTCCAGACGTTGGATTTGACACAAAACCGACTGGTGACGATCGACCTTGAGCCGCTGCGTGAGGTGCCCGCTCTCCAAAAATTGGTTCTTCGGTATAACCAACTTGACCACATCGACCTTGAGCCACTGCGTGGGCACCCCTCGCTTCAGATGCTAGATCTTATGCATAATCGTCTGTCAACGATCGACCTGAGTCCGCTGCGCGAGGCCTCTGCTCTGAAATTTCTGGTTCTCTCTTTCAATCAGCTGGAGGCCGTTGACCTGCGGCAGCTACAGGGTCATCCCACGCTCGAGGTCCTGTTCATTGGTCAAAATCGGTTGAGCACGGTTGATTTGGAGCCTCTGCGTACCATCCCGCATCTCCGGCGGTTAAGTCTGTCCGGTAATACCCTGAAGGAGGTGGACCTGACGCCCCTCGGGGGCCTCGCGGAACTACGGGACTTGTACCTCTCAGGTCTGGCCCTGACCCACATCGACCTGAGGCCGCTTGCGGGCCTCACGGAACTACGGGAACTATGCCTCTCGGACCAGGGTCTGACCCACATCGACCTGACCGCGCTCAAAACGCATCGATCCCTTCAGTTCCTGTTTGTACACAATAATCGTCTGGCCTCACTTGACTTGACTCCTCTTACAGACCTTCCCTATCTAACTGATGTGGCAATTGACAGTAACCTCTTATCGCGCGTAGACCTCTCCCCTCTTTCTGAGCATCAGTATCTAAAGCGGTTGCATCTCGAAAACAATCAATTTTCCCAGATTGATCTCTCGCCGCTCGCGGGACTCCCCCGTCTGGAAGATATCGAACTCACCGCAAACCCCCTGCGCGAGCTGGACCTTGATCCATTGCTCACCTGTCCCTCCTTGTGGTACTTGAAAGTCGACCCCTCGGTCGTTCTCCATGTTTCCCGTGGCCGCTTCGAGGAGGCCAAGAACTCCGAAAGCCTGCCGTACGCGCTTCGCCAGTTGCACGAGCGGGGGCGCCTCACGTTCTCCGATGCTTGATCCTTGTCCCTCCTCCTCTCATAGAGAGTCCCTGTCGCGGTGCCGCTCTGGCAGCAGACATAAATAGCCGAATGATATCCGCGTAATACAGGGATGGTCTTCCCTGATTGATACTTGTGCTGCTGCCGAGAGGGGGCACGCTACCATGGTGGAGCTATAGCCCGTCGTGAAGGGGCTGGCCACCAACTAAAATTGGGGGAGTATAAATCCTGAGAGGGAGCATACACTCTCGATACGCCAATCAACCTATCGACGATCGAGGTCACCGATATGAGAGAGAGGGGCAGATTAGTACGGGTCTTTTGTGCAGTGTTTATCATCATCAGTGTGCTGAGCATGATGCAGCGTGGGACTGCTGCAATGAGGCGAGCCCGATCTGTTCATATCACCCTTGGCGTGAACCACAGTTATTCTCTCATGTTAGATGGTGAAAACCTGAACGTGAGCATCGTGTACGATCACGGTGCCCTGATCAATGATAATGAGGTCACGCTGGATTACTATGAGGGTCATGTGTACTTCACATTCACAAAAAATGTTACAGTCCAAGGTGGGCTTCGCGTGCACACGCCGACATACCTCATGCGAGACAGCACCTGTTTTGTCGATGTGGATCTCCCCGATGCTCTAGATGGGCAGCTGACCCTTACTAACCCTCATGATATAACGATTGCGGGACGGTGGCGTCTTAAGAGCGTACCTCCCTATTCGATAGGGACTGTCTATGCAACGCCTGACCGGTCAGACTATCCCCTGCTCGATATACTCTTGAACGGTGGAGGTTATGTGACCGGTTCCCTTCGTAGTTGACATATGTTTCATATCGGGGCATCTAAGCGTCAATGAAGCCAGACCCAAAAATAGATACCCACTTTGCAGGTGCTCCCACCGAAGAGCGGCGGGGGTGGCGACGTCAACGCTGAGTCTGCGAACGAGGGATCTGGTAGAAGACCAGGTAAATAGGGCAGGGGTGTAAGCACCAAGCTTCGGTGAGGCGAGGTGTTCAGCTCACTGCTACTAATTCCCGAGGCGTGCAGGGCCAAAGTGTGGCTTGCGCAGTACCTACCTAGAGTTGTGAAGGACTTTGGGTTGTTATACAATTTGTAGACGAGTTGTTGGTTCTGGTGAATGTGCAAAGCCGTAGTAGACCGATCGAGCAAACGCTATATCTATTGAGTAAAAGAGTCTTCATCCTCTGCGGGCCATCTAATCTTATTGAATTGTAATTTAGTTTGGGCTTTTGTTTAATGTTACAGTTCAGCTGAAAGATCCAAATACATTGTATGCTGATTGCGCCCAGCAATTTTTCGGACCTCTATAAAACCCATTTTTTTGTAATACTCTACCAATGTATCTAATGCGTCGACACAAACAATTCTGCAGGCTATTGTTTTTCCCACGTTAATTGACAAAGATATACAATGTTCAATTAGTACTTTTGAAATGCCTTTTCCTTGGTACTGCTTGTCGATACCAATCATACCTAATAGTATACTTGGCACTTTGAATTCTTTAAGCATATCTGGTAATTTCACTCTTATGGATGAGCAAGCAATTGCGTAATACCCTATAACCCGATCTTCATGACAGATCACATATATCTTTGTCAATTGTCGGAATTGCTGATCAACTGCTTTCTCTTTAAGAAATCCATTTACAAGATCGTTTCCACAATCAAATTCGTCTATGGCCATCCTCCGTTCAAGTTTTCTAATTATGGGCCTGACCAAACAGTTCAGCCTCTCAAAGATCGATATCTACTTCTGTTGGTTGTTCAGGATTTGGAAATTTTCGGAGTGCGTCTTCAATTATTTTTTCCCGTAATGGATTCTCTGGTGGACTCATAATAAGAGAGTAAAATCTAATTGCCTCCTTTCCAGTAATCACGTCTTCTGACGGTTCCACCTCTACTGATTCACTGAGTGTATCTTCCTCTAATGTAAGGATGTTAATATGCTCTTCAGAGTGTCCTTTGTAATCTATTATTTGTTCGAATGTGAACTTTTCATGTCTTTGTTCGAAATATCCGAATGGGATAAACAATACAAATTTTCGTGGGGGAATAAACGAACTTGGCGAGTCTACATCTATTCTCTCTCTTTTCTCGAAAGTAGTGTGATCTTTTTTGAAATCCTTCTTGGACAGGCATTGTTGCATTTTTATTCACTCTCAAGTAAATTCGTTAATGCCGTAATTAGGTTCTCAAGTTCAATCTTATCTATTTCTAGTCTGAGATTAATTTCCTCACCTTGACCATCTATAAATGGAATGGTGATATCGTACGCTTGAACAAGAGCGGGTTGTTCTTCAACGAACTTTATATATTTCATATGGGCTTCCATTGGGCCTATTATGTAGTTTGTTCTACGGAGGCTTCTGAAAATTAGATGTTCCGCATTTTTATTAACTTTTAAAATCTCGATGAGCTGGCTTACTCTCTCTTTCTCTTCATCATTAAAACTTGCATAAAATTCGTCTATGCTGTGACTAGTAACATAGTGAGTATAGGTAGATACAAACTCGACAACTTGACCAAGATCGTGAGCCAAAATGTGTGGAAACTTTGTTTCTAAAATGGTCCTGTTGATCTCTAATTTTAATCCTCGGGGTATTACTTGTATATATACTATATTTTGTGATAGTATTTGCGGTAATGTGTCTAAAATCTGTTTGAATCTATCCTCATCAAGAAGTCTATTTCTGACCAATTTGGCAGTTTTTTGTTTATCTGCCCCTTTTTCATCCTTTGCCATCCAGCTCTAATTCCCCTATCTTATTTTGATCAGTTGTTCATATTATAATTATCGCGTGACTTTTAACCATCTCTACTATTAATGATCCACATTGTATTATGTGTATTTGATTGTAGATTTCCCTAAAAAGTCTATGATGTACTAAAATCTTCTCGTGTTATCAATAATTTTTAGGCGGTTTCGACTTCTCTATTCATATCGATACGAACCGATGGTGGTTACAAAAGATGTTCCTCATCATGACGATGATCGTGAGATATTTTCCACTCTTCACTTACATCATTTTCCTCCTATGTATCATGTATTTTCTCTTCAGGAAAGACTGGTTAGAAGACAGAAGGGGCTTTCGGATGAAATCGTTAGCCATTCTCAGCAGCAGCATCTTGTGTTCGCTCCTCAATGTGATCTTACTGACATTCCCAGTTCTTCATGGAATTGTTTTCGTCAACAGCTTACCTGAGCTCATGATGTGGATATGGCCTGATCTTCTTATGATAGTAATCGTGGTAGTGGATATCATAAGGACAAGAGGTTTCCGTAATTCAAGGGAGTGATGGTTCTACGACCGCCTCTGCGATCTCGTCCTCACCGAATGCCTCAAGCTCGTCCGGGTCTAGTTAGTTGTATCATACGATCTCAGTAGATGAAATAGAATCGGTCTAGCCTATCTTTCCTCTCGCAAGTGGCAACGAAGACCGATCATTACTGCTGGTGTCAACAGCGAGTAGCGATTGAGTTTTCTAGAGTCTATCTCGTAGAAAACGGTCCATACCTTACTTAGTCAGATGACGCTTATAGCGGCGAACCGAATGTGTTAGGTTCACATTTTAACTTCAATGCATGTTGTAGTCTTTTCTGTGGATGAGATCACAGGCATATATTCATCCATGATCCCTAGAGCACGTGCATTCACGAGCCACAATTCAGCAGCCTCTCTCAGATTTTCAAGTGCCTCTTCAGGAGTATCGCCTGCTGATGCAACCTCTATCTCTGGGCACTTGGACACATACGTGTCATCCTCTCTCCATACGATTGCTGTTAATCTGATTGTTGTCATCTCACATTTGCACTATACGTGAATCAAGTTAAACCAATCTGAAGAACGATTCCGTACCTTGGACCGTACGATCATACTGGTGACTATCAGTGTCCTGCAACATACTGGACCTCCGCCATTTCGAGGACTTCCTGTCTAAAGTACTTGCTAAGATCCGCGGGCGTTCTCAGATCGACCTTCCGTCGGAACAGATGTGAGAGTTCCTCCTCCATTCTGATGAACGCGAAGAATCCCGGAGCGTGGCCCTCTTCGAACTCGACAAGAACATCCACATCACTATCCGGACCAAAATCCTCTCTGAGGGCCGAGCCAAAGATGGATAGTCTGCGAATATGATGGCGCCTGCAGAAGTCCGAGATCTTTTCCTTTGATGGCGGTCGAATTCGAAGTGTCATTGTGTTTTCCCGCTGTCTTTAATGAACTAATCCTCTTCAATCTTATGAATGTGTGATGGCAACACTGATTTGTGTTATGATTTATTCGCTACTACTAATTCCCGAGGCGTGCAGGGCCAAAGCGTGGCTCACTTCCCTCACACAGTTGCTTGGCATAACCCAGAGCAAAAAGTTGTTAGGCGGTATCGCTAGTAGGACAGTTGTGCATCACGATGATACCGTTGATTGTAAGTTGGACAATATTGGACAGTATATCCAGAGTCCGCCCACCAACGGCAGTGGGCAACAACTACCTCACCATCATGGTGAAGGTCATACTTGAATTATGGTTGGGAGTATTTAAGCTCCTATCCATAATGTCCATGAATGTCCAAGTTCTCTGCTGCTATTGTCAACTCGATCCTGAAGACCGAGCCGAGCTCGTAACTGTAGGCAACGAGCATCCAGAAGCAGTAGAAGTATTTCTCAATATTTCAAAGGATTATTTCTCAGATATTCCTGCTGATAAGAGAGAAAGGTTCGTTCAGAGCATAATAGATCGTCAGGGGGAAGCCAACCGTTGGTTACTTCTCTTACAGTATGAGGGCGAATACATCGGTTTTGTGCACATAAAAATCGGTGGCGAACGTCCAGGTTGGGGGGTCATCTTGGAATTCTTTATAGTCCCCAATAAACGCAGACACGGTTGGGGTCGATGGCTGTTCAACCGCGTTGTCCACATTCTCCAGACTCATGGTGTAGATAATATCTGGTTATGGAGTGCTCCGGATGCTGAGCCGTTCTGGTATTCGCTTGGATTCAAAGAAACTGGTGAAATAGAAAATGGTATGAAGACCATGGTGAAATCGGTGTGACACCATGCTCTATGTCTATGAATGTCCAAGTCTTCTGTGGCTGTTGTCAACCCTATGCTCTTAGGTTTTAGGCAATTGCTGTAGGTGGGGTATCAAACGGTTTGTGCTCCCATCTCCCTTCTATTACTCAATTTGCGAGGTAAATAGGGCTGGGGTGTAGGCACCAATCTTCGATTAGATGTTCTACTCACTGCTACTAATTTCCGAAGAGTGTATGATCTCGTGACTGGCCTGCCCAATTTACAATTAACGGTTCATTTTCTGTTTTAGCATTTGCACGATGTCACCTAAATCCCATAGTGGTTTGCATAAGTTACTCGCTGGTATGAGATTAAATTGCATCTCTCTAACAGATAGGTACGGGCCTCATATTTTCAAAATAGGCTCCTGCTTTAAGAATCGAGAATATTTTAATCCACAACTGTTTCACAGGCCTCCCCCCCCTTTACCTTAGACTTATAGGTTAACGAAGAGGAACTCTAGAACGAATTGATACTCTCGGCTGGTGATTACGCTTGGACTCCATAAACGGGATACTTGAGGGTCAAGGACTGGTGCAGTCCATTCCCGCCCCCAATTATGAAGAGAGTCCGGTAGCGTATGCGTATCGTCTTGCACTATGGTACTCTTCGAGAGCCACTAATGCGGATGGGCAGATCTTCACTCCGCCCTCAATTGCCAAGTTCATGGCTCAACATATTCCTATGAGCGCCAAATCCTCCTTATCCGTTCTGGATCCCGGAATAGGTACTGGTATCCTCTCCTGTGCAACTGTTGAGCAATTCGTTCAGCAGCAGCAACAGCAGGATGGTGGCAACATCAGCCTAGATGGGTTCGACATTGACCCTCACGTTCTCGAAGTGGCCGCGGCTTCACTTACTTATGCAAAGAAATGGGCTGAGCGTAGCAATGTCCGTGTCACCTTTACGTTTCACAATGAGGACTTTGTATTTGCAGGGCTTGGAAAAATCGCAGGAAGTCTTGCTGTTCAGGCCTCGTCCTCCAGTATTTACGATGCAGTCATTATGAATCCTCCTTACTTCAAAGTGAGCGCTTCCGATCCTCGGGTCAAGGCCGTGGCCAAGTTTGCTGGCAAACAGACCAATATCTACACACTCTTTCTCTCTGTGGCCTCGCAGCTCCTGTCTTCAGACGGGATCCTCGTGTCCATAACACCGCGTAGTTTTGCTTCGGGTATGTACTTTCAGGCCTTTCGCAGGAGCTTTTTACAAGATATGCGTCCTATTGCCCTTCATCTATTTGATTCCAGAAAGGATGTCTTTCCCCATATGGATGTTCTTCAAGAGGCCATTATTATGGTGGCCCGTCCTCGTCTCTGTGCGGATGATTCCCAAGTGATTATCACGACGAGCAACGGTTCAGAGGACATAGATCGTCCAAGGAGAATCACTGTTCGGCTATCGCAGATTCTTCTGTCAGGTTCAAAGTTTCGACTGGCGATTCCGACGACTGAGGCTGAAAGCCAGTTGCTTGAGTCTGTGCACGCATGGCCTAACACTCTCTCGGACCTTGGTCTTGAGGTCTCCACAGGCCCAGTAGTTCCTTTTAGAGCCACTGAGTTCTTAGTACACGATCCCTCCTCCGAAAAGGGGCGGGTGGTCCCCCTGCTCTGGATGAACAATATCACCGGAATGTCTGTGAGATGGCCCTTGAGAAATCATAAACCAGAGTATATTCTCGATGCGCCCGCAAATCAATATATGCTCGTACCGAATGAACGCTACGTTCTCATCAGACGATTCAGCACAAAAGAAGAACAGCGTCGCCTAGTTGCTGCTGTAGTGCCGGAGTCACTCATGAACACAGACCATCTCGGGCTCGAGAACCATCTCAATTTTATTCATTGCAATATGAGGGGACTTGAGCGCAATGTTGCATATGGGCTTGCAGTGCTGCTCAATTCCTCCTTAATGGACCGATACTTTCGTATCCTAAATGGAAACACACAGGTCAATGCATACGATCTCCGGCAGATGCCACTTCCCCCACTTGAAAAAATAGAACTGCTTGGTGAGCATTACCTCGGACACGCAGTTGACCTGAAGTCATCTCAAGACTTAATTGATGGTCTCGTTGAGCAAGTGTTGTCTGATGCTTTGTAGTTGTCTGAGAGAGGGATTCTGAAGAATGGCAGATATTAAAGAAGCAGAACGTATTCTCAGAGATATCGGGTTGCCTGAAGCACAACAACGTGATATTGCCTGTTTGACGTTATTGGCATTGGCCCATCTTAGACTCAGTGACACATGGAATAAGACAGACCCACAGCCAATCAGAATTCATGATATGATTGAATTCATCGGCAAAGAATATGGACGTAAATACGCAGAGAATAGCCGTGAAACGTTCAGAAGACAGGTGTTGCATCAGTTTATTCAAGGCGGCCTCGTTATTATGAATCCTGACGATCCCACTCGCCCAACAAATTCGCCCAACACATGCTACCAATTGACACCTGAAGCAGTAGCGGTCCTCAAGGCATTCATGACAAAAAATTACACCCAGCGGTGTGCCGAGTTCAAAAAACGTAGAGGCAGTCTTGTTGAGAGATACAGTGAGGCCAGAGCAAGCCATCGCGTTCCAGTGAGGCTTCCGAATGGGACCGAATTCACTTTTAGTCCTGGAAAACATAACAGGCTCCAAGCTGTTGTGATTACGGACTTTGCGGCTCGTTTTGTCCCCGGTGCAGATGTCCTGTATGCGGGGGACACAGAAAATAAGATGCTTCATGTTGCAACCGATGTTCTCGATGAACTAGGTATCCCTGTGGCCAAACATAACAAGTTACCGGACATCTTATTTTTTGCAAGATCAAAGAATCTTTTGGTGCTTGTCGAAGTTGTCACAAGCCACGGGCCTGTTACACCCAAACGGCAAATGGAACTTGAGGATGTCCTTAGGAATTGTGAGCTCCAACGAATCTATGTAACTGCATTTCCAGACTTTAAGGAGTTCAAAAAGCATCTCTCTGATATTGCATGGGGGACCGAGGTCTGGATTCATGAGACCCCCGATCACATAATTCATTTCAATGGCCCCACACTTTTCAGAGAACTTGGTTGAACGAGTACTGAAGTGATGAGATCAACAAAATCCTTCCCGCAGGCCGTTATCCCACACAGACGGAGTATTGAATCGTCTAATGTAGATCTCAGTTAAGACCTGAGATCATACTCCATTATATCTGCGCTTGAAAACTTGAATATTCGTTTCCAAGGATATGGAATGGCCTCCACCTTTTTGACGGCAAACCCGATTCTCTCATAAAATGCCTTGGCTCGTGGATTTGTATCAACTACTGCGAGTTTCACTCGACTGAAACCTTTCTCCTGAGCAATAGCAAAAACTGACTCGACAATTTGCTTGCCAATACCTTTACCGCGCCAGTCATCAGCGACTGCAATGGTGTCCAAATACAACTCATCATCTGCAACCTTTGATTCAAGGAGCCAACCGTTGAATATTATACGAAAAATGCCACGACCACATCTTCGTGCGAGCGACCAGAAGCCTGCGTCCATATATCCCCGGCCATGAAATTGAAGACCTGCAAAGCCGACTATTGTGTCGTCTACCGTTGCTATCATCACTCTGTCTTCCTGTAGTATCTCTGCTACAATTGGTAGGCCTCTGTCCATCGGGCCGAACACTGGGATGATCTTTGTTCCAAGTGCCTCGTAAAGGAGCTTGGCGATCTCGTGTCGTGCCTCTTGTGTCATGTCAAATTGTATGTTAAGGCTCATATCTCCAAAAAGTTGGATATTTCAATTATCAGTCTGTTTGTCGGAGCTGCAACACACATATTGAAAGCAAAATTCGGTGTAATAATGAAAAATCGATTTTTGGGGCGAAAAAAGTGAGTGGACCACCGGAGAGATTACTCCGTGGTCACCTTTATTATTATTTTATTACCATGGGGTGTCAGGCTCGGGTCTACCAGGCATGAACTGCCATGGGGTGTCAGGCTCGGGTCTACCAGGCATGAACTGCCATGGGGTGTCAGGCTCGGGTCTACCAGGCATGAACTGCCATGGGGTGTCAGGCTCGGGTCTACCAGGCATGAACTGCCGCGAAATGTTGTTGTTGCTGTGCATTTTAATTCACGAATATTTATGCATCATATTGCGTCATTCCTCCCCCTCCGATTCTTTGAGCAATGAGTCCAATCAGATTTGTAATAATAGTCAATATTTGCAGACTTGTGATGGCGATTAGTCTTGGGCTTTATTAAGGTCGAGTTATGACTAGATATGGCCTGAATCTGTTGTATACATTCTACAGGCGTGTCTTACCGATGTAACAATGGTCACTATCAGTTTCAGACGATAATGGTCTCTACAGATCGTTGCGAAAGAGATGCATTCCGATTTGGCTTGACGCGGTTATTGTGATCAGGTCTTTTCTATATCATGTAAATTGAGGTGGCCATTACGTAGCATTCGACGGAGTGCCCATGGAAAATGGTCGGCCATCTTTTTAGAGCAATAGGCTACTACTTCGGTATCTCTATCAGTTCTTAGAATATCTAGGTGGTTGCAAGTGGCGAGTGGCGTCACATTCAGTGTGTCGATCTTATTCTGGGCGACATTTAGTACTGATAGGTCTCTACAAGTAGCAAGTGGGCTCAAGTCTAGGCTCTGTAGTTGGTCATTAAACAGGTGTAGAGTCTCAAGTTTGGGCATGTTCGTAAGCGGTGAGAGATCGATTGTTTCTAATTGGTTTCCGGAAAGACTCAATTCCCGCAGGCTCGTGAGCGATCTCAATGGTGCGAGATCTATTTCTGTGAGTCTATTTCCTGACAAATCTAAGATCTCAAGTTTGTGCAGATTACTTATGGGCGTGAGGTCGATATCCGCAAGTTGATTGTCGGCAATGCTCAGTTCTCTTAGTTCTGTGCATGTTTCGAGTGGCGAGAGATCTATGGTTGTGATACTATTCTCTGCAATTCCAAAGAATTGAAGGTGTGGGAATGAAGAGAGTATGGAGAGATCAATGGTCCGTAGCTTGTTCTGTGTGAGATTGAGCGATTCAAGCTCGGTACACTCTGTCAGAGGTGATAGATCAATGGTCTTGATCAGATTTCGGGCGAGCGAGACCCCACGGAGCAGGTGACAGTGTGCCAGTGGTACGAGGTCGATCTCCACTATCCGGTTCTCTGAGAGGTCAATTGTTTGCAGGTACGGGCAAGACCTCAGAGGTGCGAGATCGATAGATTGAAGGTAATTATTGGAGAGCGATATCTTCTGTAGGTCGGAGCAGGCGTGAAGAGCATCGAGATCAATTCTTCTTAGTCTGTTTCGATAGATGATGAGTTCATGCAGGCTGGTGCAGCTGTTGAGTGGTGAGAGGTCGATTCTCTCAATCTGGCGTCGTTGGACATGAAAGAGCTTTGCATCTAATGGCACTTTCCATACAATTCTATCTCCAGTGGCTGTAACGGACTCTATCTCAACAGATTGGATTATTGATGCCTCCAGATGCTATCAACAAGATGTTCGATAGTAGTTCATTTTTAAGAGCTGGGGACTGACTGATGTGCAACTGCCCTCTTATGGTTCTTGCAGTCATTCGAGGTCAGTATTTCATCTCCCATCAATCATATAATCGGTGTTCAAAATTTAGAACAATCTGTTTAATGATTAGAACTATCTATTTTTAATGCGTAGATTAGTCGAGGTATTAATGATGCACGTTGGTGACCATAGAGTTACAACAAGAATTGCACTATACTTCTTGGTCACTATGGCGCTGTTCTCTCTATCTCTTGCGCTTACAGACAGTACTATCATTGAAACGGCACAAAACTATCAGTCGTCGGATCTGTTTCTCTCCTCTGCTGCGCCACTGGTCCCATTCGCACGTAAGTCTATAGTACTGTCAGACTCCTCAGGGCCCGTATTTCATGAAGTTCCTGCTCCTGATGAGCAGAACGGTGTCATTTCCGATCTTGTGATTTACGGGCCCACTATTATCACATTGAATCTGACAGTCAGAGTCACAGATCAAGATGGTGTGAGTGTCGTGATTGGTAGCTTCAAGAACGCATCTTTAGGAACTTGGAAAAACGTCACGTTGTCCACAACTGGAAGTAATGATTACTATTCTGCTG
Organism: Candidatus Thorarchaeota archaeon; assembly: GCA_021498125.1. Taxonomy (NCBI): domain Archaea; kingdom Promethearchaeati; phylum Candidatus Thorarchaeota; species Candidatus Thorarchaeota archaeon. The sequence goes on from JAIZWL010000003.1 coordinate 21,208, forward strand.
TTGCGACCTCGTTCATCTTAGACGCTGATCATCGAGGTGCGCAATGGGATGTCCGCTATTTTGCCTGTGACTCTACGGGCAATTGGACCAAGACTGGGATCATCACGTATTTTTATCATGCGTTTCTCTTCACGAATTCCTCATCACCGGAGGACTCAAACGAGTTGATGGGATTTTCGGTCGCAAGTTTATTGGTTGTAGGCGCGACGATCGTTGCAATAGTCTTGATTGTCTTAGCACGGCGAAGATAGATGGCACATTTGTATTCCCCACCTACTATCACCGTTGTTCCGTTCATAGAAGAGATATTGCATCACGCGGACGAGTCCTCATCATGTGCATGGTCAATTTTCTCTTGACCGTACCCATTGGCAGAAATCCTGCAATGGAGGCTGCGATCAAATACGCTGCATACTTGTCATCATGGAAAAACTGGCATAGGGTTTCCATGTTCTTTTCGCTCTTGTAAAACATCTTTGCCATCGATTGCGAGACCTTGAGTTCAGAGAGTATCGGACTCTTGCAGAGCTTCTTGTATTTGATAAGATCCTTGGGCGCACCACTGTGAATGGTATAGTTCATGGCCTCCGCAGCCAGAATCCCCGATTTGATCGCATACAGAATTCCCTCTCCAGTAAACGCATCGACAAACCCGGCCGCATCCCCTACAAGGAGTGAACGGCCCTTGACCAATGTTGGAGCAATCCGTACTGGGAAGCGGGCTGAGGTTTCGGAGATGATTCGAGGCGTGATTCCATGCTCTGTAATGAATTGCTTGTACCATTTGTCGTACGCTTGGCGAAGATTCTTGGTGAGGTCCTGCCGGCAACAGATTCCTATGCTCAGATGGTTCTTCTTTGGAAATACCCATGTGTATCCGTACGGGACTGAACCAAAATAGAGGAAAAAGAGATCAGCATCATATCCTGTAGGGTCTGCACAGATTCTGTGGACTGACTCCTCACCTATCTCTGCTTCAACCTCAATAGCAACACAGGCACTATCATCGGGCCATCCCTTGTAAAAACCCAGTTGACGGGCAACCGTGCTATTGATCCCATCTGCACCAATCAGATAGTTAGCAGTGATTCTTTCTCCGCTCTTATCGATGACCTCTACACCATCCGAGTCCTGTGAGACCTGCATAACATGATAGCCCTCCCTTACCTCAGCGCCCGCCTCTCTTGCCTTGTTCAGAAGTAATGTGTCGAACTCATCGCGCATGACCATATATCCCGGTTTGGAACGGTCGTCCGGAATCGCATTAACACGTACGCCTGATGGTGATATAATCGATAGACCGGATATCTTTCTATGAATCACCTCTGAGATATCAAAATCAAGTAGCTCTGCAACCTCGAATCTGATTCCCCCCGCGCATGGTTTGTAACGTGGGAATTTCTCTTTATCAAGGACTACCACCTGTGATCCTGCCAGTGCGAGTCGCCTTGCAGCTGTGGCTCCTGCTGGTCCAGCACCTACGACAATCACGTCAACGTGTTCCAAGTGACTTCCTCCATATCTGTAGTATTTATCTCATGGTACATTATATATCATGAGCCTCGCCCAACAATCAATAGATGATATAGTAATACGCGAAATTTACGCCTTTTCTATTCGTCATTGGACTGATAGGGATCGCTCGCAGGAGCGCTTTGAACAGATAGATATAGGTGGCTCGGGCCTCGATTTGAGGTCTTCACGCCTTCTCTCTGTGAGTCATCTCTTGTAGAATGGAGATGTTGCTAGCATCTTTCTTCTGATGAACCATCTGGCTACTGGAATGAAATAGCGTTTAATTCCCAACTGTTTCTTGACATCCTCGAGATAATCGTCTAGATCCCTCGTCTGAAATTGTAGAAACGCCTGCGACTCTGATGTATCCATGAAATCTGTATGAAAATAGTCTTCCTCCTTTTGAGGGACTATAAATGCCGATTCGGGGAGCATTCCTATTCCCATAGACTCCAAGGTCTTTGCGATAAAGTCCCTATAGGTCATGCGGCATCTCTCTCCACCACCAATTAGGAGAATCTTCCCAATGGTGTCAGCCTCCAAGGCATTGGTGATCGCCAGTCCCACATCATTTGGATGCACAAACTCCATCTTTTGCTCAAGCGGGATCATGAAGATCTCGGTGTCGGTCGAACGTGATATCCATCTATAATCTGGCGACGGCCCCGCTCCCAGTCTGAAGACGGTCCATGGAAGACCACTCTCCCGTACTCTCTTCTCCGCTTCGATTTTCGTCTTGGAATAGGTGTCATAAGCAATCTGTGGGTCGTCAGCTGTCTTTGGTGGTCCTCTTCCGGTGCTATGGCCATACGTTGCTATTGAACTGGTATAGATGATCTTTCTAATCCCTATCTCCTTTGCTGCATTGATGACATTTGTCGTGCCCTCCACATTCACACTCCATGTCAGGTCTGGGTTTACCTCAGACATCGGTGGAATGATTGCTGCGAGATGCACAACAATATCTACTCCTTCAAGAGCCTCTCTGACAGCATCGTACGATCTGATGTCCCCCCAGAACGTTTCGAACTCACCATATTTTGCCAATCTCTTGCGGGTCTTCTCATTCTTTTTTGTCTTCACATCGAAACATCTGAGTGTGTAGCCTCGGCCGAGCATTTGCCAAACGGTGCACTCGCCTATATTGCCAAAGGCTCCTGTGATCAGTATTTTCATACCCCCTCCTATCATAATTCGGTGATAAATATTTCGTATACGAACTATTTATCATTGGGAACTGTTATTAATTGTAACTTGTACTGATTTGGTAGATATGTGAGGTCATCTATTTTGACTCGCGAGGAACTTGTCTATAATTTCATAGAAGCACTGAGAGATATTAGTCGAACCACCTCGTATCTGGCAAATGATGATCTTGGGTTAGAAGAGTTCATGATTCTTGACATCGTTTCCGAAACAGACGATTGCAGTATGAAGGACATTATTGATGGTCTCTCGATTGCTGCCAGCACTGCGACGGGAATTGTTGATCGGCTAGTGAAACGCGGTTTTGTAAAACGGAAGCATTCCGAGTCGGACCGACGGAAAGTGTTGCTCCACCTCACCTCTATGGGCCAAGACGCACATACGCGATTTCGAACAGAGGCTCTGAACTCAGTAGAGACCGCACTAAACCATTTGACCGATGAAGAGATTCAGACACTGCTAACGATCATCAACAAGTTTCTTCCCCACGTGGCTAAGCGATAGAGGTTCTCTGCCTACTTGTTCAAAGCGGCCTCTATCACGTCATCAATCATGAATTTCCTATCGGTCCGCCATTTGCGGGTTTCTTCATCAAAGGTTTCAGGCCAGAGATAGTAGATCATACTATTAGTATAGTCCACAAGGCATACAGACATCTCATCAAGCTGTGAGTAGAGGTTTGTCAAGAGCGGCGAGAGTTGAGTGGGTTGAAGCCTGACAAACCAGAAGAGATCCCCTTTGACAGTTCGCATTGTTGACTCGAACGGGATCGGTCTTGTCTTTAATCTGGACCTTAGTGTTGTAAGACTGTTCTCCTCGCCTTTACCGAAGATGACAACGTTTGAATAGATATCAAAGACCTCTGGGTCAAATGTGACTCTGTAACCCTCGATACACTCCTCTCGGATCATCCGGTATCGTCTACTAAATGTCTGTGGTGTGAACTTTACCCCAGATGCTGCAAGCGCCTTAATGATTCTGATATTTTTTCTACGGGCGCCCATCATCAGTTCATGAATGATGTTGAGGTCTCGGCGTGTAAGCCACTTGAGAGCACTCCCCATCTCTCCCGCCTTCTTGTCCAGTTTGGATGACTTTACTGTTAATTTGAACCATTTCTCCCAGTCAAAGTTCCAGCTCAGCGTATCTGGACTCCACCCATCAATTCTTAACGAGGTGTAGATGGTAGGTTCTTGACTGGTGGCCAGAAACTTGTATTTTTTTATAATCCCCTCTTTCTTAAGAACACGAATGAGTTCCTTGATCTTTGGACTTGATTTGTACGGCGTTCTGAATTGTAGAAAGACTCCATTCGCAGCCCCATAGGTTCGGCAGCGATATGCAGTATACGGATGGTGATAGGCTATTTGTTCAATGATCTTCATATCATCAAGATTGTTGGTTTCAAGTAGTACATCGGCCGACTCAAGTCCCATGTTATAATAGTTCAGAAGTGGGCTCACTGTGAAATACTTCTTTCCCCCGCCAGCCCCCTGAAGTATTCTGAGGCGTTTTGCAGCAGTAGGTTTCGAAATCTTTGCACGTTCAGCCAATTCTTCAATAGTTCCGAATGGTTTTTCTTGAATGGCTATTAACATTGATAGATACTGTCCTGATAGACCGACCAGAGTCCCACCTCCTTGTTCCTCTCACTTCTAATTGCTTTTTTTCTCCTGTACTTATCCTGTCCCTGTGACGTTTGTGGAAACTATCTCGACTAGTGGAGGCCCCGGTTCGCCTCCCGCGGGTGGATCAAATGTGATGCCGTCCAGCGAATAATAGGTGAAGCCGTTCACCGGAATCTCGACATAGACAATGAATGTGTACCATCCGCTCTCTGTGACAGTGTTATACCATGCCATTGTGATAGACAGGTACGTATATTGGCCAATGCCCCGAATGACCACCATATAGCCATCTCCTGATGGAAGATATAGATAGCAGTACATGTATGTGATCATAAATGAGATATCTGTATTTGTGATCGTGATGTCAAAGACCGTAATGATATCGTCAGCAAATCCATCATTATCCGCATCGCAATATTCTGCATGTGTTGCTGCTACTTTAAACCAAGTCGCCTCGTTGGGATCATCAGTTGTCAGTGCTCTTGCTGGAGTAATGATGATTAAAATGACGATAATGAATCCCAACACTAAGGTTCGTACTGGTGTTTTCAAAGGGGTCACTCCCTACAATAGATGTCTAACCTTACTTTTATTTCTTTTCTCGTTTATCCCATAATGGGTAATAATACAAACGTCAAAGAACTTATAAGTTCTTGCCTCTTTATACCATATAGAGGTAGCCCATCAGTGACCATTCATGCGACCGCACATGTTGCGCTCTTGCCACGACATGCAACAATGCATGTTGAATCAATAGATATCGTGAGAGAGTACAGCCACGATCGTACCTCGATACGAATCATTGTGCAGATTGTAGATGGCCGAGGGACTTTTGTCGTGAATGGGCGAGTACGTCTGATGTTCAGTTATGATGATACTTTACAGATTTATCGTGAGGCAACTACCGACTTCAATGGTCTTGCTGAATTCTATCTCTTTGATGTCCGGCGAGGGCCATGGTCGGTCTATGTTGCAGAACTTCACCACTCTTTTTACAAGCCTGATGAAGACTACAAGATGATAATTCGGCGAGTACTATTGTAAATTAAGTAGATCCTTAATTGGCTGCATCATCAGTATCTGTGTCGAGTATTTCTCATTAAATTTGAGGCCTCTTGGTAACTCCCCATATTCAACAAAACCAATCCTCTTGTATGCTGTACGAGCAACTGAATTTTCGTCCTCGACATTGACTGTCAGTAGTTCGGCACCACGCTGCGCAACGTGATGTGCAACTTCCTTGATCATGGCTTTTGCAACACATTGTTCTCGGTAGTCCTCATGAACCACGATTTGGAGTAGGTCCACTCTATGACGTTCCCCGTACCATCTGCCTCGAATTCCAATGCAGATCCCTATTGCACGCTCTCCATCCAAGGCCGTGATACTAATGACCTCCTCCTCTCCAGCTGCAAGCAATTCCTCACGTTGTTGCCGGACCACATCTACTGGTATATTATCAAAGAGACTATTTGCAATTGATGCTGCATGTTCTGGTCTATAAGGGGCAATACGAATCTGCGTTCCGTTGCGAACGGTGATGTTCACTGATATTACCTCCCTGATCGCATGCATCCTGACAGTTTAATACATAAAAAGAGCGGTCCTCAGTTGGACCGCATTCGGCTATCAGGTTGCTATAGTCTTCAAGAGATCTCTAATCTCTCGAAGCACGATCAAGATCTCATCTTGAAGCGAGTCCGCCATATTCGGTACTGGTGCTTCCTGAACCATGACTGGTTCAGTGGCAGTGCTGTAAGGCGTTCGGATCTTACGCAGTTCTTGTAAGATGAAGTCACGCAGTTCCTCAAAGAACACTATTCCCTCTAACTTTTCCTCAGGGCCCATTTGACTTGTCCCGGAATAGCCTGCGGTCTCAATTTCGACATTCCCAATCCCAAAGATGCGATCGAATGGTCCTGCTCTACTGGAGATGTTCGTGATGGTCCTGAATGGGACATGCTTCCGTGTAATGTTAATGATGCCTTTCTTGACATAGATCTCAGGCATTGCATCTCCCGATTCAGAGATGACCGAATACTCGATTGACCTGACATAAACTGGAATGAGTAACGCCGCGGGAATCATCCAGAACGCCATGATGACCCAGAACCAGAATGTGGTTGGGGGTAGATATGTGGCAATCACATCAATAAACTGTTGCATGGTCAGGCCCTCATCTAATATGATGACTATGTAACCGATGCCGATCCAGCCCAGCATTACTATGGCATAGAGACCAAGCGCCGCGGAGATTATGGTGAAATAGAGTTTGTATATCAGACGCCGATCAGGTCTGAACACTTTTCCGCTAGATATCTTTTCAATTGGTGGTCTAATGATTATCCCGTCCACTTCCCTTCCCATGTTAATCAGACTCCTTTCTTTTATATCGAGGTACCTCTTTTGCCGCCAGCTTGTGAAAGATCACAATGGATCGTTTGGTCATCGGGAGACTCATTTCATCATCACGAAGACCAAGATTGTACTCTTTGATGATCACATCTAGAGTTTCTTGGCATGCACTCTCCTTTGGGCACTCGTGACAGAGTTTGCCCGCGTACGAGTCATGCTTGTACCAGATAATGATGCCATGACTCAACGTAAAGACGATGAAGACCTGTGTGTTTGCCTGATAGTCAAACCCGATGAGAAGTCCCTTATAGTCAAGAACACTCTCCACATCAAGACGATGACTTGCAGCGTGCTCTCGTAAAGTCTTCTTGATCTTTTTACGAGCTCGGGACAAGACGCGAGAGACATATGCCGGGGACCATGCCCATTCATGAACAAGACGTTCCCGTCTGCGCTCATACTGTCGCTTCTCAGAGCTATTCCTTGCCCGAGTCAGACGATCTTCTATCTCCTTGATGGCATCAATCGCTTTCGTTTTCTCAATGTCATTCATGAGACCATGCTCATAGAGCCAGTACGGATCTTGGCTCGCCTCCGCGATTGCTCCTGTGCTCAGTCCATGGTGAAATTCTCGCCAGACGATGGCCTCATGAGTCGAAAGCAATCCCATTCTTGATCACCAGTATAGTCAACCGACGACAAATTTTGGTAATTCTCAACCAAAATATGGTAAAAGTTTATTGATAAATGTTTGCGCCGCAGACTGAGAAAATATCTTCTGAGACTTGTTTCATTTACTTGCCACAGCAACAATGTTTCTGTTGGCGTGTGGATCGAAGGGTTTCCGGTTGTAACCACTGAATAGTTCAATTGTCTGGAAGCCCTCCCCTAGAAGGATTCGTTGTAGGATCCCCTTGTCTAGATTGACGACTTGTTGTGTTGCAACTGTGGCGTCCCATTCCCCGTTTTGTTCAATCAATGAAGACATGACAAGTGTAGAGCGGGCAAGGTTGCTATCATGATCAAAAAAGCGACCAAAGACAACACGTCTTCCATCTCTGAGATGCCCTTCTTTTAGTGGAAAAAACCTGAAACCCGTTTCACGAATCTCCTCGAAATTGAGGACTTGGATGATTAATTTACCTTGCTCAGTGAGGAGCTCTCTAACAGCTCTCACAGTTTCGGCAATGATGTCATGCCCCGGAAGAAGTGCAAGTGAATTTCCAACACAGAGCACAAGATCAAATGGCCCCTCGACCATCTGCGAGACTTCCTGAATGTCGCCGAATAGAAACTGTACATTAGCATGTTTCTCCTCAGCGAGCTCCCGGGCGATTTGTATCATAGCCATCGAGTTATCCACGCCTATTCCCGTGCAACCGTGAGATGCTAGAGCGATGAGATGTTGTCCACTGCCACATGCAAGGTCAAGAATGCGCCGTGGTCGTGTTTTGGAAAGATGTGAGAGAATGAATGGGATCTCTCGGTCAAGTCTCTGTGTCCAATTGATTGCTCGATCATACGCTATTGCAAGCTCATCAAAAGAAGTCATCTGTCATCTCTCCACGAGAGTGCCTCGTGAGGCGTATAGAGTGCACGACCTTCCATCCCTCCAGCAACCACAATACTCTGGCCGCTGATGTGTCCCGCGAGTTGGTCAGAAGCGAGGAAGACGATAGCATTGGCAATATCCTTCGGCGTGGCCGTCTTCTTCATTGGAATTGTCTGATGTATTCTACGTACCATATCAAAATCTTCGAGTGCAGCCTCCGCCATTGGTGTCTTGGTCCAACCGGGGTTGACGATATTGACTCGGCCCCGATGAGCCAGATACACAATCTCGTTTTTTAGACTCATCATCAGACCATGCATTCCCGCCTTGGAGGTCGCATAATCACTGTACCACGCTTCACCAAAGACCGCTGCTGTGGAACCGACAAGAATCAGTGCTGCCAGTTCTCCCGGGAACTCTTGAAGGTTTTTGAAAAAGTACTTGGAGCAGAGAAATGCACCTGTGAGATTGACCTCCAGAGTCTTTTTCCATTGCTCTAATGTCATCTCATGAACACCTACTCCCTCCATGTTCGCAATTCCCGCATTTGAAACAAGGACATCCACCCTTCCGAAGGTTTCGTTTGCGCTGCGAAATGCGGCTTCAACTTCTTTTTCGTGACGAACATCAGTCTTTACAAGGAGCAATCGATCGTCATTTGTAATAGTAGGTAGCGCTCCCTCATTATGATGGAATACCGCTGTGACTCTAGCACCCTCGCTGAGAAATGCTCTAACAGTTTCGATGCCAATACCTCCAGCGGCACCCGTGATCAGGATATGCGCGTCCTGTAGTCCTGTGTCCATTATTCTCACCCTAACTCATGTGCGTGGAGAACTATCTCCATGCACCCAGAGGATTCTGTGATACTCGTCCATAAGCACATCAGGCCAGCTGCCCACAGATCTTAGAAAGATACTAGCAGTCATGCTGACAAAGTCGTCCTTTCTAAAGACTGAGAGATTAGGGCACTCGAAGAGCGGTGATACGTCGATCTTTCGTAAATTGTTCTTTTCCAATCGAAGTTCTCTGAGGTGTGAAAGGCCCACAAGTGGACTGAGATCGATCTCTCTGAGTCTGTTGTGACTGAGGTTGATCTCCTCCAGTGTGGTGCATTTTGTAAGGGGTGAGAGATCTATTGACTCAATGCGGTTGTATTGGAGGCTAAGGCGTTCAAGGTCTGTGCACCAGATCAGAGGAAGCAGGTCGATGGACGCGATGTCCTTTAATGAGAGATTGAGATGGTTCTCCGTTCGATCAACGTGAATCGTCTCGATAAAGCCTCCAGTTGTAGTATAACGTAAAATGATCTCATCCACCAGGGTCTCTCCTTGTTGCCTCCGCATTGTACTCAAAATATCTCTTAGTGATACTGCCTCTTAAAGGCTACCTCGTCAAGGTGGCAATCAAATCGAAGGCCCACCGCTCTGAAGATACTCAAGGCCTCTCTCAAGGAGGAACAGGGTCTTAAAGTCGCCATCTTTTTCTGCTGTTGCGATCTTCTTCTGAATCTTCTTCTTGACCTCATCCACAATATTGAATTTCAAGGTCTCATCGACTAAGGGTTCAGTATCAGGCCCCTTGTAGGTGTCTGCCAACTCTGTATAGATCTCGTTCTTAATCCGCTCAATTGCCTTTAGGGGGTCCAAGCTCTCGTCGTCATACATCCATTTTACCATTCTCCGACGACGTAAGCCGTCAAGAGGTCGTGGTCTTCTGACGCTCTTGCCAATCTCGTAGTTTGCATGGATCTCTACAACCGGGTCCACCTCTATCGTCGCAAGGTGTGGACATGCAAACAATGGTGTAACATCTATTCTTTCTAGTGGATTGTCTTTCAGCGAGAGTCGTACCAGTTGGGTGCATCTCATGAGCGGCCAGAGATCGATTTCTTTCAGGTGATTGTTTGAGAGGTCTATCGCCTGTAACTTAGAGCAGTGTATCAATGGTCTCAGATCGATTGCTGTTATTCTCCTGTATGAGAGATCTATCTGAGTGACTTCTGTTTCGAGACGGATTGATGCCTCACCCTGTTTAGTTGTGAATGTGAGTACTGGTTCATCCATCTGAACATTACCTCTTTTGCTCATTTGACCACGTTCTAAAAGATTGAAGTGGCAGCTTATAGATTAGCTCCGTCTCATAATAATTTATGCCTCTGTATATTTTTGCTCATTTTGGCTGTTTTAATGACTATTGTACACTTTTGTGAGCACATTTTGCTAGAACTCTTTGGTTCGCCTGTGATCTGCTGAATAATCTATGCAAATTGCGGTTGAAGTCATCATATTCTATAGGGCTATTCGCGTCATTGTTAGTACACAATAGTTAAATCCCTTCACACTCATAACTTACAAAGTGAAACATTATGGCGAAATTATTGTGTGAGACCTGTGGACATGAGACCCCAGTGCCAATGCACTGCGGAAAAGAAATGCATGTGGAAGATTCACAGCTGGTCTGTTGGATGGGCGCAAGCTGTGGTCATCAAGGCATTCCCATTCATTGTGGTAGACCGATGACGCTGCAAGAGTGAAGGTGAGATGTAATGAGTGAATTACTACGTGAGATCACTGAGCGGCGCAGTGGCCGTGCCTTTGAGAAGAGGCCTCTGGATGATGAGTTCATCCAACTCATCTTGGAGGCTGGAAGATTAGCACCATCCTGTGCGAATACGCAGGCGTGGAACTTTGTCGTTCTAAAAGATCTAACAGTTCTGACTGAGGCACATGTGGCATTGAGCCGTGGGAATGCTTGGGGAAAAGAGGCCCCATTGATGATTATTGTGACCGCTAAAGAGGATGGAGGTTGCTCTGCACATGGCCTCCCGTATTTCATGATGGATGTCGGTCTTGCAGTTGAAAATATGCTCCTACAGGCGGTTCATCTCGGAATCATGGGGCACCCAACAGCAGGTTGGGACGAGGCTAAGCTGAAGACCCAGCTCAAGATTCCTGAGGACCATCGAATTGTCACCGTGATCTTCTTTGGCTATCCGCTGAGCCGAGAAGAAGTACCTCCTGAACAACGCGAGAAAGAGTTCCATCCTAAAGAGCGGCGCCCTCTATCAGAGATAGTACATTGGGATATGTGGTGATCTTCTACTTCCACCGACTGATATATGAGCGTCCATGAGTACAGACTCGTTCATGGAGATGAAATCTCGTGCAATTGATTCCCTATGAGACGCTCATTATCTATTCGATTCCTTCGATTCTGCTTGGTCTCGGTGCTGGTTACGTTCTTGGTAAACAGAGTGATTTCAGTGGTAAGAGTCGCGTAGCCCTCAGTATTGTGATTGGTTTTATTGGCGGCCTGATGGTGGCACTGTTCACCTCTGTTCTTCGTGAGGGGGATCCCTCCCTCTATCTTCTCAGTACGCTCTCCATGCTTGGTGGTATTTTCTTTGGTCTTGTGGTTGGTTGGATCCCCACTCCCCACCGCTATGTTCATCATATCATATACGAGGACGATGATGACGAGGCCTTTGATCGTGAGATTGAGGCGGCCCTACGTGGTTCCTCTGAGGACGAGATCTGATGGCCTCTGTACATCGCCCAAGTCTTTATTGGTGGCGATGTGTATGAACAAAGGAACTTCTTGAGAGGAATTCATAATGCGAACTATTCGTGCCCCCCACTTAGTCCCGCTCATATTGATGTTATCTCTTATCTGTTCGTTGTCAATGCCATCCGTGCAGGCTCAACCTGCTGGATGGAGTGGTGATGATACTCTTGCATTTCAACTTCGGATAAATGGAATCTCTGCCGCGGCATCGGATGCCTCCCATCCTATCACGGTGCTTCTCTCCGAAGATCCCACCATGAATCTGACAATATTCACAGGTGATGATATCATTTTGAGGTCGGGTCTCTTTGTCATGATGTATATGGCCGTGCCCCTCTTTAATCAACCACTGGAGTTCAATATTCCTGTGCCTGCTGGGACCAATGCTTCTCTGGTAAACACAACAATCCCTCTTGGTGCAGCTCTAGGCGGGGGCGGGCTGGAACTTGTCTCAGGGACGATTAGCGGATCCTTCTCTTTCGTCTATTCACTAGTCACATCTCCCGGTACAAATGTCACGGTTTCTGAGGACTTCTATCTGCACATAGGCCCCACTGGTGCAGCAGCACTGATGTCCGTATCAGGACTGATCACTGTCGGTTTTACTTTGATGTCCATCTTTGGCCTCCTATTGGCTCTTGATGATTTCCAACAAGGTATTCTTTGGGCCAGTAAAGTTCGAAGAGCGGTCAGAGAGCAGAGACCCATGATTTTCCCACGTGGAGTTGTCCTTCGTCGCAGACCGCGAAAGCGTGACGAGGCTCAACCAACCGCAGAGGAACTCGCCCCGAAGGTAGAACGGATCGCACAGGGTCTCTGGGATGGCAAACGGTGTCCAAAGTGCCGAAAGCGATGGAAGTCCCATGCAGACTCCTGTACGAAATGCAACATCACTCGGCAAGAGGCTCAGACGCTCTTTACAAAGCAGGTTGCTGAGACCGTCCCCCGTGCACTGAAGGTGATGAAGCCGAAGTCGAAGATGCCTGTCGGTACATTCGCCAAGGCCCTCAAGGTAAAACCTGATGTTGGAGGTGCGGTCGCAGCCGCCCTAACAGAACTCCATGTCTTTCAGACGCGCTCGGTAAAAGTGCCACTCAAAAAGGTCACCTTTTCAGGAATGACTATTGCTGGTACTTACTGGAGTTGGATGCAGATGTTAGGTGGTGCCACACCTGCATGGAGTGATGTGCTTCTCTCAATTGCAGCAGGTCTTGTAGTATCGGTCATCATTGGATACTTTCTGAACTGGTTGGCTCGAATGCCCCGGCTGGGATACGATGAGTCATAGTGCGCCGTAATAGGCCTGAGCATTCAGTTGGCTTGCACAGCAACCGTGCAAGTCTTCTCTCTCTTTTTTAGAATGACTATTGATCACAAGAATGAATGCTTTTTTGCTCGAATTTGTTTGCATTTAACTAGGCAGCCGTGATCATATCGTCCAAGTCACTCTAATGGCAAGCGTTTTATCGGTGAACTTGTCAGTCATAGATTGATTCTCTATGAATGACGACTCAACTAGTACATCATACAACTGGGAAAATGACGAGGTCAAGGTAGTGGTGCCATATAGTGTGGCTGGTGTCAGTACGTCAATCGTCCTCACTTCCAAGTTCACAGGCAAGATCATCCTTCTTGATGCTGGTGATGGTGTTCTTCGTGATCTGATCTCCACCTATAACTCAGAGTTTCTACACGACCTAGACATAATTGCGATCACGCATGGTCATTTCGATCATATTGGTGGTCTCTATGCTCTGCTGGGCTTCTTACGAATGCTTGAACGAAAAGAACCGTTGAGCATCCTTGTACCTGCCGGCTGTGTAGAGGTGCCTCTTGTTATCCAAGCTTTCCGCCACTCTTATCCCACCTCAATCCCCTTCCGGATCTTTATTCAAGAGGTGGGAAATCATACCGGTTTTGACACGGACTTTTTCAAAGTGAAGGCCTTTGAGGTAGAACACTTTGGTATGGAGAACACCTCAAATGAAGAGCGTCTGATGCCAGCTCTTGGCTACCGTGTGCATATTGGCTCCACAGTCGTGAGTTACACTGGCGATACCCGTTACTGTTCCAGTGCAGAAGACATCGTCCGTGATGCCGATTTAGCAATTATCGAGGCGACACGTAGAAAGACTCCCCTTAAGGGACATCGTGTACACCTGACATTAGAAGAGGCCAACAAACTGGCCACGCTCGCAAAGGATGCGATCCTAGTACACAAGATTCCTGACTTTGTAGTCTCTGAGGATATTGATCGATAGTTGGTTCCTCCTCTCCTATCTTGGAGATAGGCGAGGTGGGGAGTAGGGCGCAGAGGCTCATTCCAAGATCGCCTTAATTCGTATCAGTCCTGCTCCGATCTTCTTTTGCTTGATTATTTTGAAGTGCCCTAGTTCTCCTGTTCTCTGGACATGTGGTCCTCCACAGACCTCTTTGCTAAAGTCGCCCATGGAATAGACCGAAACCTCGTCACCATAGGTCTCCTTGAAAAAGGCAAGAGCTCCACTGGCAATCGCGTCTTCATATTTCATGAACTCTCGCTTGACCTCAAGGTCTTGTTTAATCGCGTCATTGACCAGGTCTTCAACCTGTTGCACCTCTTCTGGTGTCAACTTACGTGGGAAGGTGAAGTCGAACCTGAGCCGTTCCTTTGTGATATTGCTTCCCATCTGTCTGACGCTCTCTCCTAGAACTCTTCGCAGGGCCTCCTGTAAGAGATGCGTCGCCGAGTGAAGCTTGGTGATCTCTTCGCTATGGTCTGCAAGGCCTCCCTTGAACTTGCCCTGTGTGGCAGTCCGTGATTTCTCACGATGATGCTCGAACTCTTGTCGAAACTCCTCCATGTCTATCTTGATGCCCTTCTCCTCGGCCATCTCCCGAGTGATCTCAAGAGGGAGACCATAACTGGTGAAGAGAAGAAATGCATCCTTGCCTGTGACGGTGCTGGTCTCATCTATGACTCGTTGTAGTTTCCTCATGGCCTTTTTCAGAGAGTTGCGGAACTTGCGTTCCTCGTCGGCGAGGTTCTTCATGATGAACTCGCGGTTGCGTTCGGTCTCCTCATAGACATCTTTGTACATCTGAATGACAACTTCGGCCAGTTCTTGCAGAACGCCGCTCGTGATATTTAATTTCTCGGCACTGAGAATTGCCTTGCGCAGGAGTCTTCGTACAACATACCCCTGTTCGACATTCGATGGTGAGATTCTTCGATCATCGGCCATGATCATGACTGCCGATTTGACATGGTCTGCGATCACTCTGCATCGGATGTTGTCCTCCTCACTGAACTGTTCTATTGGAGAGAGGCTCTTGATCTTCTTGATAAGAGGAATAAAGCTCTCAGTATCATAGACCGTTGAGACCCCCTGCAACATCGCGGCTGTCCGTTCGACCCCCATTCCTGTGTCCACATTTCTCTGTTTGAGTGGTTCGTACTTGCCGTCCTCTCGTTTATTGTATTCCATGAACACGTCATTCCATACCTCTACATAGTGCCCACAACTGCATCCGGGTCTACAGTCTGGTCCACACTTGGGAATATCATCCACTTCAATGAACATCTCGGTACATGGGCCACATGGTCCTGTCGTGCCAGCAGGCCCCCACCAGTTGTCTTCTTTTGGGAGGTAATAGATGCGTTCCTTTGGGATACCCACACTCTCCCAGATCTCTGCGGATTCGGTGTCTCGCGGAGCATCATCATCACCCGTAAAGACCGTGACGGAGAGTTTCTTTGCATCAAGACCCAACCATTCTTTTGAGGTGAGGAACTCAAAGCTCCAACTGATCGCCTCTTTTTTCCAGTAATCGCCAAGGCTCCAGTTACCAAGCATCTCAAAGAATGTCAGGTGCGTGGTATCACCCACGCTATCGATGTCGGTTGTCCGAATGCACTTCTGGCAATTTGCAAGACGTTTCCCCTTTGGGTGAGGTTCTCCCAGAAGAAATGGGACCAGCGGATGCATTCCCGCAGTGGTAAAGAGAACGGTCGGATCATTCTCAGGAAGAAGCGACGCGGAGGGAATGATTGCATGGCCTCGCTGTTTGAAGAACTCGAGGTATTTCTTGCGTAGTTCATTGATCTTCATCAGGTATCACCAGAAGTTGCAACTTGACGGTCACAATCTGTTATCTGATTTTAACGGTTTCGAAGAGGCGTGTCACTGATGAGCCTATTCAAGTAAGAGGCCCGTCGGTGTCAGTCGGTACCGTACTAATACCTCCCCCAACCATGGAAATCTCTCTCGCCAATCAAGAAACCTGTCATTCGTGAGAATCGCAGATCCTCGTTTTCGTGCGAGCTGAATGATGACCAGATCGTCATTCTGACCTCTAGCGGTTTCGATGATCTCTCCTGTGTCGATCATCTCTCTCAGAGTGTCCGGTCTGTCAATCTTGTGTTTTAATGCCGCAGAGACGACTATTATCGGAGTGTACCCACTGTTCTGGAGGCTCCGTCGGGCATTGATTAGATTTCGAAGCCGGGGCTTGCCTCCCGCGGTCAGGTAGAATGCAATATTGTTGCCATCGACAATTAGTTCTTTGAAACGCTTTCGTACTGCTTGTTGTTTCTGAGGCCTCCCACGAGCACGGCATCTTCTGACATGCTCATCTATCTCATCACGACTGAACAGTCGATCGCAATATGGGCAATGGACTCTTTTCGGCAAGACACTAATTCCTTCTCATAGAGGTTACTTGGCCCGTGTACATATTACATAAGAAGGCTCGTAATTTTAATTATTCTATCAATCGAAAGATAAAATAAGATATGATTACACTATGTAACTGGCGTCACCGGATTCCATGTCACCTCCTCCCGGCGGTATTGGATCTTTCTTCGGAGGCGCCACTTGTGTTCGTCCTTCTTTTCTTACACAAAGAACGAGATGAATAGCAGCCATGCTGTTCCGATGGCCAGATGGATGATGGCCAGAGTCGTAGCGATCTTTGCAAAGCTGGCCAGTGTGATCGGTCTGTGTTCCACCTCTGCAAGTGCAATGACAAGAAGGTTGGCGGGGGCACCAATCGGTAAGAGATAGCCTCCCACATTTACTGCAAGAATTAACACTGCTGGCAGGACTGGTGTGACTGTTGCGAACTGAACTGCGAGTGGAGCCAGTACTACTGAGACCGGAATGTTATCGATCACGGCCGAGAGTCCTGCTGGAATCCAGATCAGAAAGAGGATTGCTGTTGTCACATCGCCCCCGATGATAGTCCCGACCGCAGCCCCAATATCGTCAATGACTCCCGTAATGTCAAGTGCTGCTACCAGTCCAAAGATGCCGACGAGGAAAAAGACCGTCCCCCAGCCTACTCTTCTCAGAATGTTGTCCACGTATTCTCGTGAGACCAGTAGCATGAAGAATGCAATAATGATGGCGATCATGGCTGGTTCTGCGCCCATACTGGTCCCGACCGTGAATCCAAATACTAAGACCAGTATTGCAACTATTGACATGTAGAAATCATTGCGCGAACGGATCATGTACTCGGGGTCAATGAGAAGCATCTGGTTGATGAGGTCATCAGGTCCCGGTACTAACTGGTTTTCAAAGACCTTGAGTAAGATCGGAATGGTCACTAACAGCAGAATGATCGCAAGTGGCATGAGCAGTAGAAAGAGGAAGGATGCACTGAGACCCGTCTTGTCTGCAATGACAAGGTTGGGCACAGCACCAACGATAGAGGGAATCGAGGCAAAGTTGCAGACGATTGCCTCACTTATGAGAAATGGTCTAAAGTCCAGTTCAAGCGCATTGCACACCTCGATCGTTAGTGGTGCAATGATGAGAATGGTCGAGACCGTGTCGAAAAAGAGCGATATGGCAAAGACAAAGACGTTGAATATCACAAAGAGCCTACGCGGGTTTCCCTCTGTCGGTTTAGAAATCGATATTGCAATGTACTGAAACATCCCAGAAGAGCTGGCGACAGCAACGATGATCATCATGGCTGTGATGAATAAGATGGTGTGCCACTCGATGTGTTCGACAAGCTGTTCAAAGGGGGCCCCCTGTGTGGGATCCGCTGTATTTGCAATCCAAAGGATGAGTCCCACAACGCCCATGCCTGTCATAGCCATTGCAGTCCTATTGACCTTCTCACTTGAGATCAGAAGGTACGTCCCTACGAATACGAGAAGAATTGGTCCCGCAATTGGCTCCAAAGTGGCCTCCTCCTAGATATGATGGCATATTCTAGTGTGTATGAGATACTGCTAATTTATGATATTAATCTCTCTCTTCCGTCATACCTAGTTCGTCGCTAGCCCATTAATACCATAATTCCCAAGAGCCATACAGTTCCGATAGCAAGATGGATCAGTCCCAATGCAGTACCGATCTTGGCGAAATCGCTGAATGGTATGTGTTCGTGTTCTTTTTCGGCGAATCCCATTGCGACCATGTTTGCAGGAGAACCAAGAGGTGTGAACAGGTACCCCCCAATATTGACTGCAAAGACAAGGGCAAGAGGAAGAACGGGGCTCAACACAGAGAAGTCTCTGGCAATGGGTGCAAGAACGGCCGAGACCGGTAGATTGTCGAGGAATGCGGATAACATCGCAGGGATCCAGATGAGAAAGACCGTTGCAAAGATTGCATTGTCACCGATAATGGTGCCAATTGCCGCGCCAAGATCATTGATGAGACCTGTAACCTCAAGGGCAACCACAAGGCCGAAGAGGCCTACAAGAAAGAACACGGTGTCCCAGCCAACATCTCTGAGAAACTCGTTGGCTCTCTCATGTGCCATCAGCAGGAGAATTGAGGCGACCAGTAATGCCACTAAGGGCGGCTCAATATGTAATGTCGGTCCAAGTGCGAACCCGATTACCAGACCCGCAATCGCTGCGATTGCCGCATAGAAATCACGCTCAGACCGAATCATGTGGGTTGGATCGATATCGAAGACCGCTTCTACTCGATATGCCTCAGTAGTACCAAAAGACTTGGCGTACCAACGAGTCATGATCGGCAGGCTGACAGCAAGGAGAATGATTGCAAGAGGCATGAATACAATGAACAGAAACCCCGGATCGAGCCCTGTTTCCCCGGCAATGACCAGATTGGGCACAGCACCTACAATCGAGGGAATCGAGGCAAAGTTGCAGGTCAAGGACTCGGAAACAAGAAATGGTTTGAAATCTATCTCTAATGCCTTACACACCTCGATGGTGAGAGGGGCCATGATCAGCATGGTCGAGGTTGTATCAAAGAAGAGCGAGATGCCAAATGTGAATATGATAAACGTCTGAAAGAGTGCCTTATGATCCCCACCACTAGGTTTAGAGAGTTGGAGTGCAATATACTGAAACATCCCCGACGCTCCGGCAACACCCACGATAATCATCATGGCCATGACGAACAGAATTGTTGACCACGAAACATGAACTGCCAGTTCATCGAAGGCGATGCCGCCCTCGATGCCCATCTCGTAACCGGCCCAGAGGACCATTCCTACAATGGCCATTCCTAATAGCGACATGGCAGTCCTATTGACTTTTTCAGTGGATATGATTGCATACGTGCTGATGAAGATAATGAGGACGGCTATTCCAAGTTCATTCATGTTGGCACCAACGGTTTCCTCTATCTATTAATTCCTCAACATTGTCGCTATAGATGAGTTGTTATTGTCGTCTAAAAATTCCCTGCTTCATTAATCTGTCGAAAATTATTAATTTAACCGCACCTATCGTGCTGTGCGATATGGTATCCCCTCACAGATGTCTCCCTTTACGAAGTCTCTGATGTTGACGGCCCCGTCTTGGACCTCGATGTCTGCAACAGCCTTTTTGACGAATGCCTCAAGCTCGTCACCAGTTGGTCTACAGTAGCCTATTGGCACGGTTATTGCAGTGATGGGGCCTTTCCGGATCATATTTCTGACATGGCTGTGCCCCGAGATTGTGAGGATGACCCGTTCATCCTGTAGGAGGATCTCTCCGGTGGTGACCGATCCCATATACGCACTAAAGAAGTCCCATGGCAATCTGTACTTGTATATGGTCAATTCCCTGAATGGCAAGTGATGTGATACATAGACTACCTGCTTGACGGAGTTTGAGAGTATTGAGAGGTCGTACTTTATTTTTTTATTGAATAGGTCCGTGATCTCTTTGTCTGACAATTCCCAGTCCAAGTTGAAGACATCAAACCAAGTGGCCCCATTATACTCTTTGCGCTGATAGGTCTCTTCTGGGATTGCGAGTTCCGGACGTGCAAATGAATAATCCGACCACCCCATGCTCCCCACAAATCCAATACTGTCGAGCTCATAGGGCTCGTCCGGCAGATACTGGAAGCCTCTCTTTCTGCAAATTGCTCCGATCGCCTTTGCATATTTCTCCATGGAACTTATTGCAGGGTCTTTTTCGAACCAGACATCGTGATTGCCGGGAACATAGAGGTTGGGGATGCCCTCGATCCGTAATTTTGTCAGCGAATCTTCAAGTATGGACAAATGATGGCTTAGATCGCCAGCTATGATAAAGACATCAGGTTCCAAGCTCATGACACGATGTCGTATTGCATTCAGTAATGGATCATCAGCCCCATCTGATAGAACATGAATATCTGAGACCGCGGCAATTCTCACTATCCTCACCAAGAGTTCCGTGTACTGGCCTTGACTTATAGCTGATATTAAGGTAGCGTGTTATCGACGTCTATTATTGCACCGCCTCTCAAAGAGGCTGATGTTTGCGACCCGAAACTTGATATTTGAGCTGGCCTTCGATTTTTCTGTTATACTGCGGTGATGTACCTATGACGAATAATATTCAGGCGGAGGCTTCTCCTGAAGCTGATCTCTCTGAAGTCAAGACCGTGACTAATTCTGCAGAGATCACTGACACTTATGCATTATATCTTGATGACGAATCGCATTCTTTTGATGGCAAGGCTGACGCACTCATGTTCCCTGTGTCCGAGGTCGAGGTCGCCACCATTCTCAGGAATGCTCATGCCAAAGGTCAACCAGTTACTATCCAAGGTAACCGTACTGGTCTGACTGGTGGTGCAGTTCCACTGAGTGGAATCGCCATCAATCTTGAGAAGATGAATGATCTTCTCTATATGGACTATGACTCAGAACGCAACATCTATACGATTGCTGCGGAGCCTGGTGTTCTCCTTGAGGATCTGGTCAAGGCTGTAAACACCAAGAGTCTAAACGTGCTCCGTGGTAAAGGGACTCCACAGCAACAGGAAGTGCTAGAGCGTTTCTTGAACGAGCCAGCAGAGTATACCTTCCCGGTGGATCCCACGGAGACCAGCGCCTTCATAGGTGGTATCACTGCCTGTAATGCCTCTGGTGCACGGACTTTCAAGTATGGCGCAGTTCGTGACTGGGTGACTCGTATTCGTGTTGTGTTGATGAACGGTGATGTTCTTGATATTGAACGAGGAAAGGTCTTTGCGAAGGATGGTGCCTTCTCAATAACTCTCAGTGATGGTACTGCACTTGACCTGAAGATCCCCTCCTACAATATGCCTTCAACCAAGAATGCAGCTGGTCTCTTTGCAAGACCTGACATGGACCTGATTGACCTCTTTATCGGGTCTGAGGGGATTCTTGGTGTGATCACTCTTGTTGAACTTGGGCTCATGACCTTGCCTGAAAATATAATGACCGTCATGGCCTTCTTCCCGAGTGAAGATGATGCCGTCGGTTTTGTCTACGACATCCGCGGAAAAGACTCTCCCATCCAGATGGAGTTTCTTGAATACTTTGGACCAAACGCATTGAAGATTATCCGTGAAAAGGCAAGCAGTGCTGGGATCACAGTTCCTGCGCTCACGGATTCTACGCAGGCCATCGTCTTCTTCGAGTTCGCCTACACCGAGGCCGACATGGAAGAAAAGGTCATGGCTCTCGAGGAAGTTCTCAACGTTCATAACTCGTCATCCGAGTCTAGCTGGGCTGGACTTGATCGGACCGAACTTGAGAAGATGAAGACTGTTCGTCACTTTATTCCTGAGACCATTAATGGTATCATTGCTCAACGGAAGCAGGAGTATCATCAAGTTCACAAGATCGGTACAGACATGGCGGTTCCTGATGAGGCGCTTCGTGATTATCTCAAGTTCTATAGACAGGTTCTTGAGGAACAGGGTATGGAGTATGTGGTCTTCGGGCATATTGGTAACAACCACCTTCATGTCAACATGCTCCCACGGAATAATGAAGAGGTGGAGCAGGGTATGGAGAACTATCGTATCTTTGCAAAGAAGGCCGTGGAGCTTGGTGGCACAGTTGCTGCTGAGCATGGTATTGGTAAGCTAAAACGCGAGTTTCTCGTCATCATGTATGGTGAGGCTGGGATTAAAGAGATGCAGAATGTGAAACGTGTGCTTGATCCCAAATGGCTTCTTAACCGTGGTAACGTGGTTGATATTCCTACTGACCTGTAAGCTCCGACTTGGTGGTTTCGCCCGAGTCCACCACCCCTCTCTTTTTTACTTCTTCTTTGACCTGTTTCATCTTTTCGCAGAGGTCTGGTTCCTCCTTGCATAAAAGTGGCATGTCTTTGACGCCAAACGATTTCCAGAACTCCTCGATGGCCTGTTCGAACGGGAGTCCTCCGCCCTCTGGCTTGGGCTGCAAGAACTCCGCCATCAATGATGCGAGGGACTCGACACTCCTCTTGCGTATCTTTACACGAGTCCAAAAATCACATTTTCTTCCTCTGCAAGGTCCCTTGACCATTACACACCAAGCCATTGGTCACCACCAAGCTATCATTGCCCCGATTTGAACTCTGGTCTTAAGCGTTCCTCTCTGGTACCATTTCCCTCTGTTGGTGGTGCTATTGCTAAGGTCGTATATCAGCAGGCAAACTATATATCCCGTTGTAGATAGGTGCTATGATACCTCAATATCCGATTTAATCCCCCTTCTACCGCATGCAGGAGAAAAGATTAGTGACCCCCATAGATGCAATGAGAGAGGCCTGTCGTTACCTTAGGGACCTCATCGAACAAGATGCTGATTGCGAGAGCATCGGCCGAGCACAGAAAGCATTCCTCGCGACTGTTAGGGAGGCAATGGTGGCCTACAAGAATGGTGAGATAAAGGTGGATCTACGGAGTCTCCCCGAGGTCATGTACGATTTTGTCATGAACGACCTGCCAGACCTCTGCGTCGCTAACCGGGAGACCCTTCTTCGATCACTACAGAAGATTAAGCTCTTTCTAAATACCATGGACCTTGTGATCAAACCTACTGAGGTGGCAAGTTTGGGAACCGAGGTATGATACCTGCTTGTGAGCGAGTCATGAGCAATGATCTCATGAACAGGCGAAGGTTGTTTCTTTGCTCTGTTAAAACTCCGGTTCTGAGGAAAGAAAAAGAGAAGTACAGAGACCGGAGTGAATCACCGGCCTCTGTGAGGCAAGAGACTACTACTATGGGACCGACAATGTCTCTGAAGTCTCTGCATTATCACCTGAGCTGTATGTGTATCCGGACTTGACAAGATTCGTGACAGTCGAGGTGTAGGTTCCTGCATCTCCGTACTGATAGACGAACGTGACCGCCCCATCAGTTCCTGTGTCCGCGTTGCCTGTGGAATGGGAACTATCCGGTAATGTCATGTCCAGATATACGGTGACACCTGATAGTGCACTGCCAGCGGAGTCATGGACTGTGACCTTTGTGTAGACATCATACCATGTCCAGATCCAGAAGCCCTTCTTCTCGTACCACATGTCAATTGCAGCCACATGCATGGTATTCTCGCCGAGTGTTGTGGCACTGGCCGGGTCGGACTTCTCACCCTCATTGCTTGAGGTGTCAACTGCTGAGACCTCGTAGGTATAGGTGGTCTCTGGGGACAGGCCCGTATCGGTGTAGGTCGTACTGGTGGTCTCTGCAATCTTGACGCCATCACGATAGACATTGTAGTGGTCAAGGTCGGACTCGGAGTTGGCGTTCCATGTCAGTTTGATCTCCGTCTGGGAGAGCGGGTCTGCATTTAGACCAGTGACTTTGGCTGGTGGGGTCGTGTCAGGCGGGGCCTCATCTGTTGTGGCACTGGCCGGGTCGGACTTCTCGCCCTCATTGTTTGAGGTGTCAACTGCTGAGACCTCATAGGTATAGGTGGTCTCTGGGGACAGGCCTGTGTCGGTGTAGGTCGTACTGGTGGTCTCCGCGATCTTAGTGCCATCACGGTAGACATTGTAGTGGTCAAGGTCGGACTCGGAGTTGGCATTCCATGTCAGTTTGATCTCTGTATGGGAAAGGGTCTCAGTGGTCAGTCCAGTCACCTTAGCTGGTGGTGTCGTATCGGGGGGCGTACCACCTGCATTATCAACTGCTGCTTTTGCATTGACCTCGCCATATCCGAAATACTTGTCCCAACCGGAACTGCCTAGATCTATAGAAGTGGTGTGGAGAATGTCTCGTACTTCAGCCGGCGTGAGATCCGGATTGGCACTGAGAATGAGTGCAACGACTCCTGCAACCATTGGTGTTGCCATTGAGGTGCCGCTCATCGTGTCATAGTTCTTGCTGTGACCACCGTACCACCAGTAGTTTAGAGTGACAGTGTACGTAGGCATTGTGCTATAGATGTCAACACCAGGGGCGACTACTTCCTGTTCTGGACCGTAGTTGCTAAAGTCTGCAAGGTTGTGACTGGAGTCAATAGCGCCTACTGCAATTGCATTATCGTATGCTGCCGGATAAGAGATTGACTCTTTGCCATCATTACCTGAGGCGGCAACAACAACAATGCCTGCATCGTATGCACGATTTATTGCATCATTAAATGCCGAATCAAAGCCGCCTCCACCGAGGCTCATTGAAATGACATCCATGTTATGATCGATAGCCCAATCAATTCCAGCAATGATATCACTTGTAGATCCTGAACCATATGCGTCTAGGACTCTCACGGCGTAGATGGATGCCTTTGGTGCAACACCAATTACACCATCACCATTGTCCTCGGCAGCAACAATCCCTGCACAGTGAGTGCCATGGCCATTTTGGTCCTTCGGATCCGAATCGTCATCCACAAAGTCGTACCCACCTTTGTAGACCGCATCAAGATCGGGATGTGTGTAATCAATACCTGTGTCAAGAATGGCTACGTTCACGCCTGTGCCTGCCACATTTCCTGGGACGACATCCACAGCGTCTTCAGCGCCACCCCAGACCTGTTCGGCATCCACATCATCCACACCCCAGTCTAGAGTGTCTTGATACATGGTCACCTCATGATCAAGTTGGATCGACGAGACAAACCATGCAGCTTTTAACATATTATAAACTGCGATTGGCATTCGTCCCGCAATACCATTCAGGTGCTTGTATTCATGAATGATGTTTATCCCTTGGAGATTGACATCCACTCCTGGTCTGAACATCACTATTGCGTTCACAACTCTCTGGTCTTGAATGCCGCCATTTCTCATAGTGAAAACGGCCGCATTTGATAGAAGTAGTATCGAAACCAGCACGATTGTGGACAGTACTGCTCTCTCTCGTATTCTCATATGCTCATCACCATTGTCCTGCATTACTGCAAGACTGCAACTCTAGAACTCACTTGTCCTAGAGCAACGCTGGTGCATAATTCACAAACTGGTATTTAAGTAGATTGGGAAAATCTGCAAAATCGGTGAGATCCTCTTCTCTTGTTTGCCAACTTTGAGTTTTTTCCCAGTTCATTAGTCCAGCACGGTCATTGGATCATGAAGTACGTATTGCTCATCTGCGCGCCAGCCCGTCTGAGGACTCCAGTTCTCGTGATAGAAGAAGTATGTAAATGACGCATCCAGTTGTAGTTGGAATATCTGGATGTTATTGGCATGCTCCCAGAAGAATTCAGAGAGTTCAGGTGCGAACGATGGTGGCGTTGTGGTAAACAATACAAACTTGTGGCCATCGGAGGTGCCCTTTGACTCGAAGGGCATGTACTCTGATTGAAGGAACCAGTGGAAGGTCTTTGGATTCAGTTCATCATTGTCTTTGAACTCACCGACCATCAATTGTGGATATGTGAGGTCGAAGACCGATCGGTCATAGTAGAGAATGTCTATCGGTGCAAAGTGTTCTCTGATTCTGTCAACCCTTCGTGAGATCGTTGTAGGATCCTTGTCGTATACTTTTCCTAAAAGTTTGAAGCTCGGTCGGGCATTGACTGTCAATTCACGAAGCAGCATTAGGTCAAGTTCATCGAATTTGGCCTTGGTAGAGATTTTGATCTCGGGCGGGTCCTCGGGCGGGCAGTTCTTGACGAACTCAGCCCACATCGTTTCGAGTCTACTGAGCCTATTTCCAATACCCGATTTCTTGCCGTACTCGATCTCCCACCGGTTGGTTTCGGCATTCCACCTCTGGAGGTCTGCTCCTCCTTCTGATGTGTACTTTGATTCCACAAGAAGATAATCTGTACACAGACCTTTGTGTTTGATCTCGGCATACAATTTTCTGATCAGAGGATTTGCTGCTGGGGGAACATCAAATTGTGTATAGAGAGCTGCCCCATCCCCAAATGCGACTACTCGATAGTGTGTGTGGGGGTGTGCATCACAGAGTTTCTTCAGCTTGTCCAGTTCTTGGCATGAGTTAATCCCAGTGAAAATAACATGATGGCGTATCAGTCCAAGTTTACTTGGAAGATATGCACTTTCGGCCTCAGATTGTCCTCTCTCTCCCAAGAGGGGGATTTTCACCTTTCGATCAGGTCTGAGAACGCCTTTTTCTTTGAGTGTTTGAAGTCGTAGACGAACAGTTTCCGGTGCAACCCCGACCTTTTCTGCTATCTTTGCATTACTGAGAGATGGGTTCTGATCTAGTATAAGAATTATTTTATAATCCTTGGAGTCCAGACTGCCAGTTGTTCTCATCGAGGCCATTGGTTTGCTTCTCTCCCCTATTTTGTTAGCACCTCTGAGTATTGCTGTTAAAGATGTTCTTTACAACAATAGACTCAATATACTCCAAACGTTGGTTTTCCGCCTTCGCTTCCACCCGGCGGATCGAATGTATATTGTGCAGAGTCAGTTGCTTGATAAGGGGTATACAGGAGTGCTGATACATACACTGTGTAATCTCCGGATTCGGTCGCATGATCAAAGAATAGATTATGCGTAACTACTTCATCCGTAATGGCTACCATATACACGAGGTATGAATAATTAGTTCCTGAAGGGAGTTGCAATGTTATTAAATAATATACTTCATAGTAGGGATTGTTTCCCAGTTCGAAGTAAAGAACCACATAGACATCATCATTACGATAGTTCCCATCCAGATCGCAGTATGTTGCAAACGAGATTGTCACATTTATTGATGGTCCATTTGTGGGTGCAGCTTTCACGGGAGGTGTCATTGACATCATCGCCATGAGGGCTAAAACCAAGATTCCCGCCATCGCCCGGGTCTTGAGGCTAGGCGTCTTGAACATTCTCTCTCTCATCTTAAAACAAGACCTCTCTATTTAGATGATGCCTATTATAACAAGCTTGCTATATATTGGTTTTGGCTAAATCTGCACTGCCACTTTTCAAAAAAAATGTAGGCCGAGGCCACTCGGTATTTGGCCCGGCTGATACAATTAGCTCCAAGTGTGCTATATTGTCTTAGGTACCTTCGGCATAGGCATGAGCGTACGCCTCTTGTTCCTTTGTCCATTTGTCAATGTTGATGCCCATAGTCTCAAGTTTCATGAGGGCGGTCTCTTTGTCAAGTTCCTCTGGAAACTCGTAGACTGCTGGCTTGAGATCCTTTCCATGTTTTGCGAGCCAGAGCATTGCATTGAGCTGGCCTGCAAAGCTAAGATCCATGACCTCACTCGGGTGACCGCTTGCCGCAACAAGGTTTACGAGCCTACCTTCTGCAAGGAGATACAATATACGCCCATCTTTGAGAGTGAACTCTTCAAGCGCATGGCGAACTCGTCGTCGGTTAGTGCTTAGCTCGATAAGATCTTGTTCATTGATCTCAACGTTATAATGGCCCGAATTACCAAGGATTGCACCATTCTTCATGACTTCCATGTGTTCTCTTGTGATGACATCTTTCATACCTGTGGCTGTGATGAAGAGATCTCCTTCTTTTGCAGCCTCGGACATAGGCATGACCCTGTAACCATCCATTCTCGCCTGAAGTGCACGCACTGGGTTCACCTCTGTGACGACCACGTCAGCACCAAGACCTTTTGCGCGCATGGCGAGACCTCGACCGCAGTAGCCATAGCCCCCAATGACCACAGTCTTTCCAGCAATGAGGATCTCTGAGGCCCTCAAGACTCCGTCAAAAGAACTCTGTCCTGTCCCATAGACGTTATCGAACATGTGTTTCGTGTCGGCATCATTGACTGCCATGATCGGGTACTTTAGTACTCCATCCTCTGCCATTGCTCTGATTCTGACGACGCCAGTAGTGGTCTCTTCTGAGCCACCATAGAGGTTGGGGATCAGCTCTGTGTGCTTGTTGTGCAGTGTGAAGATCAGGTCTGCACCATCGTCCAGTGTCAGATTGGGTTCCATTTTGAGGGTCTGATCTATACACCAGTAGTATTCTTCCGTGTTCAGGCCATTCCATGCAAAGACGGGAACATCATTTGCGGCCAGTGCTGCTGCTACCTTGTCGTTTGTTGAGAGCGGATTACATCCTGACCAGGCCACCTCCGCTCCTAATGCGCGAAGTGATTCCACAAGTACGGCGGTCTCCTTTGTCACATGAAGGCACCCTGCGACTCGGAATCCCTTGAGAGGCTTCTTGTCAGCATATTTCTTTCGTAGATGCATCAAGACGGGCATATGCTTCTCGGCATAGTCGATTAGCATCCTGCCTTCTTCTGCAAGTCCAATATCTTTGACCTTGTATTCTACCATGAGTCTACACCACGACCTCTCTAAGGGAGCACTTATATGAATCCTTCATCACAGAGCGGAATCAATTGCACAAATAATGGTGAAATCTGTGCATGTTATTACAACGACGGAACAACGACTCTTGCTGCTGCTTTTGCATAATTCACGGGCAGGGGCAGTTGCTCTTGCACGGGATCTCTCAAAGAGTAGAAACTGGGTCACTCGTACTCTTCGTCAATTGACCAAGGACAATGTTGTCCGTGCATACACAACCGTGCTTGACCCATTACAGGCATATTCTGAACGAAGCACGATTCTTCTGATCAAGACCAATCCGCGAGAGCTCGGGGTGAGTCGGGCACTTCTTGAGATGCCTGGGCTTGAGTCATTAGATGGGGTCTCTGGAGAGTATTCACTCCTCGGACTGTTCAGGTTCCGGAGTGCTGATGCATTTGAGACCTTTCTCAATATGGTTGACAGTACAATTGCGCAGTCCGGATCCAAGACGTACGAGTTAGTGCAGGTCCTTACAACATACAAGACCAAGGGCTTTATTGTTCACACCCACAAGGCCTCAGAAGTACATCTCACTCCGAAGGACTGGGCGCTACTTGATATCATTCGGCGCCACGTGCCCTCTGAGTCCAATCCCTTTCCGATGTCGCAGCTGGAGATTGGGCGACGAATGGCTCCACCATTGAGCCAACCCGCAGTATCAAAGGCAATGACACGACTTGAGGAATCGGGCATTATTCTCGGATATTCGATAGACCTGCTATTCATCCATATTGGTCTGCCTATCAAGTTCTTTCTAGAGATCAAGCCTGCTCCCGGTAGCATAGCAGAGACCGCCCATGTAGTTGCTGAGATGAATGAGGTATGGGATCTCCACCGGACAAGTGAGTCGTTCAGCCTGTTTGCCACAGTGCGCTGTAGCAGCATACTGCACTATAATCAATTTCTCCGTCGGCTCTATGAGAACTCGAACATCATTGATACGCGCTCGCAGATCTCACTGGAGGAGTGGTTCATTCCTGTCTGAGGTTCTTGTCTGATTATTCGAGATTCGCCCAGATTCTGGTCCATAGTTTCTCTCTGCGATGAACGTACAGAATGATGAGCCACATGGGGATGAGGATCATATCGTATAGCAGAGCTGCGTACCTGTAACCTGCTGAAAGATCCCCCTGTCCAAAGAAGACCAATAGTGGTCCCGGGAGAGCATATGGACTTATCCACGGCCAGAACAGGGGATTGAATGGATGCATTGGGAAATCAAGAAGCAAGTGTGATAGTATTCCAAGGGCACATGCGAGGACCAGTAGTGGTGTGATCCTGCATTGCTCCGAGAGGTCGTTCCTGTCAACCTTGAATATCGTTGTGATGATTGGTGTGTACAGGTATCGTGTCACAATGACTGCTAGAAGCAAACCGATGGTGAACGCACCTATGAGACTGTGCAAGAGCAGATGATCGGGAAGGCTCGGAAAGAAGATGACAAGAATTGGGACTTCAACATCTGGGATCACCGCTCCCACGACAAGTGCTGGAAGGGGGAGTCGTCTGAAGGCTCTCTTCATGATATACGCAGCCGGATAATGAAGTGGAGTGAGCGGCATGTGATTACACCTCTGAGTTGGTTGTGGCAATAACCTTAAGGCCTGTAAGATGGCTTTTTTGGTCGGTGTTGAGATTTGGGACTCTACCGTTTTAGAGACAAGTTTCCGAAAGTCCATTCTGATGCATATATCTCGCCTCGTGCCTCATTGATCGGTGATGTCGAGGTTGATGCTGAATCGTCCATCTGGGAATTTGCTGTTCTTCGAGGTGACATGAACGAGATACGCATTGGGAAAGGCACCTCTATTCAGGACAATGCTTCCGTCCATACGACCTTTGATAATGGGGCTTATGTTGGTGACTACGTGACGGCAGGTCACAATTGTGTGATTCATGCCTGTGAGATCGGCGATAATTGTCTAATCGGGATTGGCTCCATCATACTGACAGGCGCCAAGATCGGTGAAGGTAGCGTTATTGGTGCAGGTGCCGTTGTCACAGAGGGGACTGTGATCCCACCACACTCACTAGTGTTGGGTATCCCCGGGAAGGTCGTGAAAGAAGTTCCCGAGAATATGATGGCCGAGTTTCTGCTCGGTGCCAAGTCCTACATCGAGCTAGGCAAGATCTACCGTTCTCAGGAAGACATGTGAGAGCGGTTGTGCAAGCAGTCCTCAACCAGCAAGCATATTAGGGCTATCTGATGGCGCTCGCTCGTATTCAGCAGGACGTGGATTGGTATGACCCTCATACTCGGTTTCATATTGGTGCTCGGATTGAGTTTTCTCTTTGCAGGCCTACTTCTACTGCTGGGGCGCTCGGTCGCTCCACCTGCACGACAGACAGGTGCAGCAGTGGAGGCATATGCCTGTGGAGAACCAAGTTTTCTGGGTGGAAAGGTGCAATTTCACCTTCAACTCTTCAACTACGCCCTATACTTCATGCTCTTTGACATTATTGGGTTCATGTTGTTTCTCTCGTGGTCAAACCCAGGTATCGTGGTGATCGCATATCTACTGATCGCACTGGTCGCGGCCGCGTATGTGTCACTGACCCCAACTAACGAATAAGGAGGAATCACGAGTGGGATTTTTCAAACGACTGGCTGATAAGGCCAAAGTCAAATCGCCATGGGTCTTTCACTTCAATAGTGGAAGCTGTAATGGTTGTGACATCGAGATTATTGCAGCTCTGATGCCTCGTCTGGATCTCGAACGGTTTGGTGTGAAACTGGTGGGTAGTCCGCGGCATGCAGACATCATGCTGGCTACTGGTCCGGTCACAGAACAGATCAAGCCTCGCCTCCAGCGCATCTACGAACAAATGCCAGAGCCGAAATATGTTGTGGCCATCGGTTCCTGTGCATGTAGTGGTGGTGTCTTCAGAGGCGGCTACAATGTTCTTGGTGGTATCGATCAAGCCATCCCCGTGACAGCCTATGTCCCCGGGTGTCCACCAAAACCATCTGCTATCATGTATGGTGCTTACCAGCTTCTTCAGGTTCTTGCAGAATTAATGGGGGTTGCCCCCAAAGAATTAGCTCCTGATTTTGAAGAGCCAGCTCCCCCAACGGAGAGTACTACTGAGAATACGGAGGCTGTTCATGCATGAGTGGTACTGAATCAGCAATTCCTGAATACAGACCAGCAGAACGTGACGAGTCGCACAAGAAGGAGTATGCACTACTTGACACGATCCTACGAGATCAACCTGATGCGGTTGTAGCCGAAGAGTGTTATGTACACGTACAGCCTCGTCGGGTCTTCATTAGGGTGCACCCCGAGAAGCTACGTGATTTTATTGTGTATATGCAGAATACGCATGATATGTGGCAGTTTAGCACACTCTCAGGTCGTGATCTTGGGGACGACCTTCAAGCGAACTATCACTTTTTCTTGAACGCACAACGGATAGCCGTCACTATCCGACTTAATGTACCACGGGACCATCCGGAGTATCCGTCTATCACGGATCTTGTACCGGGTGCGGAATTTGTTGAGAACGAGCTTCGGGAACTATTTGGCATCTTCCCAGTTGGACATCCGAATGTGCGGCGATGCGAGTTACCCGAGAACTGGCCCTCAGAAGAGTATCCGCTTCGTAAGGACTGGGCCGACCCACGAGGATTGATGAAGCGGTCAAAGACCGTCGGCCCCAAGCCAAAGGAGGAACTGTAACATGACCAGTGCCGATGAAAAACGGATTGTTATCCCCCCACGTGTCACGATTCCTATTGGCCCCCAGCATCCCGCGCTCAAGGAGCCTGGAATGTTCAAGCTCACCGTTGAGGGTGAGTACATTGTGGATGCCGAGGTCAATATCGGTTACAACCATCGTGGTATTGAGAAACTTGCAGAAACAAATTCCCATATACAAAATCTGTATCTTCTGGCTCGAATCTGTGGGATCTGTTCAGCCACCCATAATGGTAACTACGCCCAAGCAGTCGAGGCTGCTGCGGAGATTGAGATTCCCGAACGCGCAAAGTTCATTCGCACTCTCGTCTGGGAACTGGAGCGAATTCACTCTCATACGCTCTGGCTCGGTGTAGCGTTCCACGAGGTTGGTTTTGATACGGCCTTCATGTATACGTGGCGAGATCGTGAGGTCGTCATGGATATGTTGGAGGACATCTCTGGCAACCGGGTCAATTATGACATGAATACTCCTGGTGGTGTTCGTCGTGATATCCCTGATGAGCTCGTTCCAAAGTTGCTCCGTGGTCTTGACAAGCTTGAGGAACGAATGATATACTACCGTGATGTGGCCATTCACGAGAAGACGTTCTGGGATCGGGCTGCTGATGTTGGGCTTCTTGAGACCGACATTGCCAAGAAGACTGGGGCTGTTGGTCCTACTGCAAGGGGGAGCAATGTGCCAGTCGATGTTCGCTTTAATGATCCCACTCAGGCATATCCCTATCTACTTGATACGGGCGACTTTGAGATCGTCCTCAACGATCGTTGTGATGTGGCTGGGCGTACGATAGTTCGTATCGTCGAGACTATCGAATCGATTAAAATGAGCCGGTGGCTTCTCGAGAACCTACCCGGCGGGTCAATCCGTGAGCGGGTTCGCCCCAGGATTCAACCAAATGAGGTCCTCTCTCGCTATGAGGCGCCACGTGGTGAGGTTATCCACTTCCTAGTGACCAATGGAACCGATAAGCCTGAGCGGATTAAGGTGCGCGCACCCACCCACGCTAACTGGGTTTCAATGGCACATACCCTGCGCGGGAACTATCTTGCGGATGCGCCGATCATCTTGGCCGCGATTGACCCATGTTACAGTTGTACGGATAGAGTAGCGGTCATCGACGCAAGTGACGAATCAATAGAGCTTGTACCACTGGATGTGCTTCGCGTCCGCTCGAACAAATGGTACAATGAGCATTCGAGGAGCGAGTGATAAAATGCAGACAATAGTAGATCAGTTCATAGGCCTGCTCGTCCAAGGTCTTTGGATTCTTATCTTCCCAGGTATCTTCTTCATCACCTTCTTGGCCCTCTTATGGGAATGGATCGATCGTAAGGTGTACGCGCGTTTGCAGAACCGTGTTGGGCCACTCCATACTGGCTGGAAGGGTATCCTTCAACCATTGATGGACTTCTTCAAGCTACTTGGAAAAGAAGACCTGACCCCTGAAAAGGCCGACAGAAGAGGATTTGCAGCAGTTCCAGTTGTCATGTTGGTCTTGTCACTAGTGCTGTGCATGTTCCTCCCCATCGTTGACATGAACCCCTCTGTTCCGGGTGTCCAAGGGATTCTCAGTTTTGAGGGCGACCTGATCATTATCCTGTTCATCAGCACCCTGATGGCATTTGTCATCATTCTTGCAGGGTACTTCAGCTCAAATCCCTATGGTCAGACTGGTGCTGCTCGTACAGGTATGCTCTTGGTCAGCTTCGAGATCCCCCTCATTCTTGCACTCATTGTTCCGGCATTTTTGACGGGGAGTCTTGCGCTGAGCACGATCCTATACAGGATTACTCAGTTGAGCCCTGCATATGCTTGGCTACTCGTTCTGCCATTTGTCATCTATCTGATCGCAGCTCAGGCAGAACTGGAACGCATCCCCTTTGATGTGAGTCATGCTGAGGTCGAGATCGTTCACGGGTGGCAGGTTGAGTTCAGCGGCAAGAAGCTTGCATTCATCCATCTTGCAGAGGATGTCCTGCTTGTCTTCAGTGCTGGACTGGCAACCACGCTCTTTCTTGGAGGGCCATACCTGTTGGAGTTCATCCCCCTGAGTATGTTCTCGGTTGACTTTGCCACCTTGGCTGCAACCACTTGGGTGGGCTGGCTCTACTATCCATTGGTCTTTATGTTCAAGTCGGCAATAATCGTCATTATTCTCTCCAACATGCGAACGGTCTTTGCACGATGGAGAATCGATCAGATTGTCCGGTATGGCTGGAAGGTCATGGTACCACTTGCACTCGTTTCTCTCATGGTAGTTCAGGTGGCTATAGTATACGTGTTTCCGTTATTGGGAGTGATCTAAGATGCCTCGACTAGGTAAAATGCAAAAAGAGCTGATGAAGAGCGCTCACTCGAAGGCTGCAACAGTCATCTATCCCTTTACTAAAGAGGGTCTCAATATTCCTAAGGGCCTCCGAGGAAAGTGGTCTTATGCGGAGCCGGAGAAATGTACGGGCTGCAAGATCTGTGAACGAGTCTGTCCATCAGGAGCTATCGAGATGATTGAGTGTCGTCCTGATGATTTCAAGACCAAGACTGGTGTCCGACCAATCTGTCACTTTGACCGTTGCATCCTATGTGCGCAGTGTGTCGAGTCTTGTCCCCGAAATGTTCTCAGGCTCGATGAAGAGTATGAGATGGCATTTCTGAGTCGTAGTGATATGGTCATCTACTAATCATACACGTAGAAACCGATGGGCCGCTACATGCGGCCTCACTCTTCTTTTTCTTTTCACAATCACTCGTTCAAGAGATCTCTGTAAATACAACTCTATCATCACGTGCTGATTGCTTTGGTGTCTATTTGCCACCGCTGGTGAGTGCAGCCTCTCCTGCCTTCATTCCAAGATCAAGAGCAAGAAGGTTCGTCTTGACGAAACGTGGCCAGCGTTCCTCGATTCGTTTTCTGAGTCCTTCAACGGAGATCGCCTTTGTTATCACAGCAAACGCACCCAGCATGACAACGTTTGTGGCCTGTTTGGTTCCTATCTCTTTCTCTGCAATTCGGGTGGCCGGAATCTTGTAGGTCTTTACTCCCTCTGGCAAGTCCCCTTCGATCTCGACAAGATCCTCATCTATTATGAGAACCCCATTCTCCTTGAGACCATCCTTGTATGAGAGATAGGCTGCCCTGCTCATTGCGATGAAGACATCGGGATTTTGTACTTTGGGATAATCAATCTCAGCTTCTCCATCCATGACCACCTCGCTCTTGCTTGCACCGCCACGAGCCTCTGGGCCATATGACTGGGTCTGTACCACATACTTTCCATCGAACAGTGCGGCGGTTTCGCCCATCACAACGGCCATGGTCACAACACCCTGCCCTCCAAAACCGCCAATACGGATCTCATATCTTGTCATCCACTTCACTTCCTCTTCTGCTGCTGCATCTTTGCCTGTGCTTCCCGAAGAACTTCTGTATATTCCGGTTTCTCGATATCCACGAACTCACCGCATACGATACGTGAGTTGTATTCCAATTCAGCCTCATGAGGTGGTAGGCCGTTCTGAATATCTGCAACTTCCAATAGGTGCCTGTGCATAGCAACACCATCTCCGAG
Source organism: Candidatus Thorarchaeota archaeon (assembly GCA_021498125.1). Classification (NCBI taxonomy): domain Archaea; kingdom Promethearchaeati; phylum Candidatus Thorarchaeota; species Candidatus Thorarchaeota archaeon. Next base: position 57,194 of record JAIZWL010000003.1, read on the forward strand.
CTGATTGCTGCGGCCGTACGAAGTTGGGCAGGCCCCAACGATCTCGATGAACGAGAATCCCTTGTGGGCAATGCCTCGTTCAATGGATCTTGTGGCCCGTCTTACTTGGACCGCGGTCCATCGTGCGACAAAGGTCGCTCCTGAAGATGCTGCAAGCTTGACGAGATTAAATGGCCACTCAATATCTCCAAGTGGGCGTGGGCTTGTCTGTGTGTATCTACCGTGTTCGGTTGTTGGTCCAAACTGGCCCCCTGTCATTCCATAGTTGAAATTGTTCACACAGACGACTGTGATGTCGATGTTTCTTCTGCAGGCATGGATGAGGTGATTGCCACCGATTGCTGCAATATCTCCATCGCCTGACACAACAATGACCTCAAGTTCGGGATTGGCGATCTTGAGGCCCTCTGCAAAAGCGATTGACCTGCCATGGGTGGTGTGGAATGTGCCTGTCTTGAAATAACCTGACACTCTTCCGGTGCAACCGATACCTGATACGATGGCGATCTTTTCAAAGTCAATATCGAGCTTCTCAATAGCTCTGGCGATCATGTTGGTCACAATACCAATAGAACATCCCGGGCAATAGATCCATGGAAGCCTATCGGTTCTCATGTACTTGGCCATTGGATGGGTCAGAACTTTCTCAGCAGCAGTCATTACGCAACCTCCTTTATCACATCAAAGATCTCGTGTGGCAGTTGTGGCATCCCCGCAGGTTTTGCCATTAAGCGTACGGGTGTAGTACCAGTATACGCTCGCACCATATGATACACCTGACCGAGATTCTGTTCAGCAACAATGATCTGTTTGACCTCACCAGCCAAGTCCATGATGGTCTTCTCTGGGAACGGCCAGACGGTCTTAAGACGGAGCAACCCTACTTTGATTCCTTCCTCACGTGCCATTCGGATAGCTCTCTTTGCACTTCTTGATGGTGTACCATATGCGATGACTGCAATGTCTGCATCATCAAGTTGGAATCGTTCTAAGTCAATAATCTTGTCAGAATTCTTACGGATCTTATCACTCAGTCTTGTGATTAATTCGATCTGAATGTGTTCCTTGTCTGAGGGATATCCTCTCTCATCATGGGTCAGGCCTGTTGCATAGAATTGATAGCCCGACCCGAATGTTGCCATTGGGGGGACGAGATCCTCATCTGCCTTGAATGGGAGGTACTCCTCCGGGCTGACCGTAGGCTTCTTTCGTGAGACTATCTTCAAGTCTTTCTCATCAGGAATGACGAGGCGTTCTCGCATATGCCCTACAGTCTCATCTGCTAAGACGAAGACCGGGACCCGATATTGTTCGGCCAAATTAAAGGCCTGTACGGTCTGATCGAACATCTCCTGCACAGAGGCTGGGGTCAGGGCTATGATCTGGTAGTCCCCATGACTACCCCATTTGGCTTGCATGACATCACCCTGTTGGCCACGTGTTGGCTGACCTGTACTTGGCCCGCCTCGCATGATATTCACGATTACAAGTGGGGTCTCGGTCATTACTGCAAGACCGACGGCCTCCTGCATGAGGCTGATCCCCGGTCCTGATGTGGCCGTCATGGCCTTCGTTCCGGTCCATGATGCTCCAATCACACTGGTTATGGAGGCAATCTCATCCTCATATTGAACATAAGCACCCCCCAGCTCGGGCATTCTTCGAGACATCCATTCTGCTATCTCTGTTGCAGGGGTGATTGGGTATCCCCCAAAATATCTGCATCCCGCACTGAGGGCTCCCTCTGCGCAGGCTACATCGCCCATGGTGAACATGATACGTTCTGGCATTATTTTGCCTCCTTTTTCTCAGCCTCGAACTCTGGTATTATTGTCCCTTCTTCAAGCGCGCCCTTCTCATAGGCCTCCCTTGCCTCATCCCGGTCGGCAAGGAATATTGCCATGTCTGGGCAAATTCGCTCGCAGAATTCACAATTTACACATGCCTCAATATCACATGCATCAACAGGATGGTATCCCTTTCTGTTGTATTTTGTCATGTCGAGACAGAGTACATTCTTCGGGCAGAACTCAACGCAGAGTCCACATTGTTTGCATTGTTCCTGTAAGATCACTAGGACCTTCTCTCTTTGTCTGGGCGGTTTTGGCGTTATTGGCTTGCGCACAGATGACATCGCTAATTACTCCTTGCCCACCACGACGGTCGGCTGCCGTGTCGGAGTGTGGGAGCAGTTATGCGGCGGCTGCGCCACCGGCACCCATCGCAGAATCCCACCGCTATAAGAGCGTTACTTTGGTGGCTTGCTCCTGACTCAGTTAGTAACAGCGAGAGTTAAGTATATCTTCCGTTCTAGGACATTATGGCGTTCACAGTGGAGTGATCATCTTGTCTGACGAGGCATCCCTAGAGGACTTGGCAAAGGCACTCAAAGGCAAGACCCTCCAAGTCTACTGGTACATGTTACGCCATCCTGTCCCGATGACTGCTCGGGAGATTCAACGTGGGACACGCCTCTCAAGCCCTTCCCTCTCAATGCACCATCTAGAACGCCTCAAGAATCTTGGTCTTGTTGATAAGGACGTTCATGGGCAGTACACTATTCGACGAGATGTCCGGGTCGGAGTATTGAATCTCTTTGTAGGCCGGGGTCGTCTGATGGTCCCCCGTTATCTCTTCTATGCCACCTTTTATACTTCCATCACCGCCTCTCTGCTCACAGTGGCAATTTTGACGAACAGTATTACCAATTGGCTCTCGGTCACGCTCATAATTATTCTTCTCTCACTTGATGTTCTTCTCTGGACCGAGACACTGAGAATATGGCGCGAACAACCATTTCCGGAGGGTGAGGAATGAGTTCTAAAAATAGAACTATCAAGAGACATGGTATTATCCGACTTTGCAAGAATAATGACATATTCGAGGCAAGATCGATGAAACATGTCTTGCTCTTGACAGCAATTGCCCTTCTTCTCATAATGCACCCACTAGTTGTGACTCCGCATCTCACCTCGGTCGCTCTTGCCCCCGCCTCTCCACATAGTGTGCCACTTGAGACCTCAGCTGGCAACCCGAATGTGTCGCTCACCTTCACATCGTTATGGAACTCCACTCCGACTGTTGTCCATGCTGGTGACAGAATATCCGGGGATCATATTGTCTTGCACTCACGCTGGGTTCCTAATACAACCATCAGCATGAGCATAATCTCGGTCAATGCCACAGTTGTCCCCAAGGCGATATCCGCACAGAATAACTCGGCCGAGGTCTCCATTGATACTCGGCTGTTGGGGAACAATTTCACCTGCCAAATCAATATGACCGCTATTCTTGCTAACGGATCGGTCATCACCTCCTTGCTTGAGAATGTATTTTTGGGGAACTTTTTCACGCCCACAGTCCAAGTGATTACCCCAAATGGTGGTGAGGTCTGGCACGGACTGAACAATATTACTTGGGTCGCCTCTGACAAAAACTCTGACGAGACCCTGACCTATGATGTTTTTGTATCGTCCGATGGAGGTCTCACACTAATGCTTCTGACCTCTGACTTGAATCGGACGTGGTATCTCTGGAACTGCTCGCCGTTCACAAGAAGTAGCACCTATATCATTGCAGTACGTGTGTCTGATGGGATCTATTCCTCTATGGATATGTCCGATGATGTCTTCACGGCTGGCGATATTGTGACGACCACAACAACCACATCCACAACCACTACAAGTTCGACTACAGCGACAACTACAACAACAGCTCTCCCGACTTTGCGATTGGAGGGGCCGATTGTGACTTTTCTGTTAGCGTCTCTTATCTCAAGTGTGGCAATGGCTCTGTTTGTGTACTATAGCGCGAAGCGTTGGGTGTGATCACAGCACTGCTGATCGTTGTCATCCCAAGATTCTGTCTAGAATTCCCTGAGTGCTCACAACATGCTTATTCAGCCCGAGCTGTTCCGGGTCTAACCCAAGTGCAAGCCCCAATAGCTGGGTGTAGTAGAAGACTGGAATCTGATATCTGTTCTCGCCGAATTCCTTGTTCAGCTGTGGCTGGGAGATCTCAAACTGGAGATGGCAAAATGAACAGACATCTACAATGATGTCCACACCTGCATCCATCATGTTGTCGAATTTTTCCTTTGCGATGTCCACACTCACAGGAGCATTACTCCCTCTGACCCCGCCACCAGCACCACAGCACATGTATTTGTCCTTGTATTTGACGCTCGTTGCACCAGTGGCCTCTACAAGATCATCAAGAAATGTATGCCGTTCTGTCTGGTGCCATGGTCGGTTCTTGCTTGGTTTCAGGAGATGACAGCCATAGTGCACGGCCACCTTTAGACCTGTGAGTGGACGCTTCACCATTTTCTTTATTGCCTCTGGCCCAAAAGAATAGATTACCTCGATGAGGTGTTTTGCATCGGCCTCCCCTGAGAACTTGAGACCCATGCCCTTGAATATCTGTTGGACCTCTTTGAGCTTTTCAGGGTCGTCATGAACGGCAGCAAGGGTCTCTTTGAACGTGCCATAGCAGCCATTGCATCCCGTGATGATGTCATTTCCTGCCTTTTCGGCCAGTGCAAGATTTCTAGAAGCAATGGCCAACCATGTTGACTCGTTGAACGACCTGATCACTCCTGGGGCCGGACAGCAACTTGCCCCCGGTAGATCCTCAAGTTCCACACCAAGCAGAGGCATCACTTCGCGGATGCTCTTCTCCACATTCGGGAACCTGTTTGGCATCACGCAGCCCAAGAAGAACGAATACTTTTGTGCCTCTGTCATTTTACTCGTGCTCCTCTGTCTTTCTGACAAGCTCGATGAAGTGTGTTCTCCGAAATATCTCCTGAACCTGTTTGAGTGCCTCTTCGCTTGCATGTGTGGTTGGTGGGATCTCACTGAGCCCGAGTTCCCTTCGCATCTCTCGATTTGCATCATCTAGCGGGACCGCATGCCCTGTCCTGATGAGTTTCTCCGACGCCTTCCTATGTTGTGGAAGCATATACCCCTCGGCAACAGCCATGTTACGCATGATGATGATCGCCTCCGTGACCCTAATCTGTCGGGGGCAACGTTCAAGGCAGGTCAGACATGTTGCGCAGAGCCAGAGATCGGGAGAACTCAAGACTTCTTCTTTCAGGCCCAAGAGCGCCTTCCGAATGAGTTCTCTTGTTCTAAAGGCCGTGCGTCTACCACTTGGACAGACACTTGAACATGTTCCGCATTGAATACAAGTTCTGATTCTATCAGCCCCTGCTTTGACAATGGCATCCACGAAGGTGGGATCGATATCTTCGTCATCGATGATTTCACGGGAGATTGCCATCAAGAGACCTCGGTATTGCTTCTATTGCACAATCGAATCGCACCGCATGATATAAGCCTTAAGCCCGAATGTGCCTCTCGATTGCTCTTCCGACCAATTATTGGCAATATTGCAAAAGTGACATGTTTCCAAGGTTGGCGTTCGAATCCTGTATAATAATGCCTCTCTTTAGTCACTATATGGTCATGATAAGCCTGATACATGAGCTAAGGCGAATCCGCCGTTTTCTTTGCCCCCTTTGGCAATTAATTTAAGGCTGGTTGTCGCGCTTAAGCATGCATTGGTGGATCATCTTGATGAGCACGGACATGGAACCAATCGTCATTGACGAACCTGACACTGCATTTGTAGAGATGATAAAAGAAACAGGTGGCCCGAACATTCAGAACTGCTACCAGTGTGGCACCTGTAGTGGAAGTTGTCCCGCAGGAGCACGGACTAATTATCTCGTCCGATCGATCATTCGAAAAGCGCTCCTTGGACTAAAGGAGGCAGTGATCTCTGCACCTGAGTTATGGTATTGTACTACCTGCTATACCTGCCAAGACAGGTGTCCTCAGGATGTCCGACCGACCGATGTCATCAAGGCGATCCGAAATATTGCAGTTGCCCATGGTCATATGTTAATGAATCACAGAAAGACAGCGGCCAAGGTGGTCGAGACCGGTCATGCTGTTCCTCTTGACAAAGAGTCGTGGCAGAAGCTTCGAGAATCTGTTGGTCTGAAACCTGTTCCACCTAATGCAAGCGGTAATCCATGGGCAATAGAGGAGATTCAAAAGATCACTAAGAGGAGTGGTTTCGACACCCTCATCGGTTATGAGGAGATCATGAAGGCCCAGGCTGAAAAGGCAAAGAAGGAGTAGTGGTAATCCATGGCGCGACCAAAGTTTTTCCATTTTCTTGGATGCATCATCCCCCATCGTTATCCTAGTATTGAGAAGGCTGTAAACATTGTGTTTGAGGATCTTGGCATGGAGCTGTTAGATATGGTGGGTGCAACTTGTTGTCCTGCTCCTGGTGTCTTTGGGTCCTTTGATCGTGTCACATGGGCAACTATTGCGGCGCGTAATCTGACCATTGCTGAGCAGGGTGGTGCTCCTATCACTACTGGGTGTAATGGTTGTTTTGCCAGTCTATGGGATTCGGCTCACGAACTACGAGAAGATGAAGAGCTCCGTCAGAAGGTCAATGAGAATCTTGCAGAGATCGGACGTGAGTTCAAAGGCACGGTGGAAGTCACTCATTATGTTGATGCACTTGTCTCTGTAGCAGGGATGGACAAGATTCGTAAGAAGGTGGTTCGCCCCCTCACTGGTGTGCGAATGGCACTGCATCCTGGGTGCCACTGGATGCGTCCACAGGCCTTCAAGCAAAAAGATAACTCCGAACGACCTCGTATCTTTAGGGAATTGTGTGAGGCATCAGGGGCCGAATACGTCCCCTATAAGGATGAACTCATGTGCTGCGGTGCTGGTGGTGCAGTACGAACTGCTGACATCAAGGTTTCTCTTGATTTCACACGACAGAAGTTCGATAGTATTCTGGCGGCAGGTGGGGCCGATATCATTGTCACACCCTGTCCGTTCTGTGAACTACAGCTTGATCTTGGGCAGGTAGAGATCAAGAAGCATTTTGATATCGAGTATCAGTTTGATGTTCTTCACGTTGTGGAACTTCTTGCTCTGGCCTTTGGCCACGACCCTGAAGAGTTCGGCCTCAAGACGCATCTTCAATATCTCCAACGGAAGAGCGTGCCTGCTCTTGAACAACTGGGCCTAAATGTCTAAGTTCTCAGCCGCACAAATCATCTCTTAACAATGGGGAAGTCGATGTATCGTATCGTAAAGCATTATCATTCTTCCACAACTTGCACCTCTGACCACCGAATCTGTTTAATACTATGGACATGGTAACATGAGGTGCTGGGACGCAGATGAAGGCAACGAGAAGTTATACCCGTGTATATCTCTCTCGGATCAGATCGCCTCCTAAGGAGTCCTCGGATTCTCAAGACCTCTCAGAGGTAGAGGTTCCGGTTGACAAGAAGGATTGATCTGTCCTTGGGAAGTGTTGCCCTGACAACAGGAACATAGGAGTTTCAGTCACTGAGACTGGACTCCTGTTCCTTATCTTTTTTTGAGCATTCACTCATTTCATAATGGCGGGTGTGCTTAAAACGCGCACTACAACCAACTTTTTATCCGGCATGTTTGGACAACAGCGCCTACCACTGTCGGAGAGAACGCGGTTATGGCTGAAACTGCTACAAAACCAGTTGTCATCGTGGGCGCAGGAATCACCGGTATCAAGGCCGCGCTTGACCTTGCCGAGATGGGCGTGAAGGTCTACTTGGTTGAAAAAGACTCCTCTATTGGAGGGCATATGTCGCAACTTGACAAGACCTTTCCCACCCTTGATTGTTCAATGTGTATCATGGGTCCTTGGATGGTAGATTGTTCTCGCCATCCGAATATTGAGATTCTGACCTATGCTGAGGTCACAGATGTGACAGGGCAGCAAGGTGACTTCAGGGTCGAAGTTCTCAAGCACACTCGTCGGGTGGATCCGGAAAAATGCACTGGCTGTGGTGACTGCCAGCGTATCTGCCCGATCGAAGTGCCAAATGAATACGATCTTGGTCTGAAGATGCGGAAGGCTGTGTACATACCCTTCCCACAGGCTGTGCCTAATGTTGCGACCATTGACAAAGAGAATTGCATCGAGTGCATGATGTGTGTGAAGACCTGCAAGGCAAAGGCTATTGATTTTGACATCAAAGATGAGACCGTTGAGATCAATGCAGGCTCTGTCATTCTTGCCACCGGATATAGACTTCTAGACCCTGCCTCCGTTCCCGAATATGGCTATGGCCGCTTTCCAAATGTGGTGACCGCGCTTGAGTACGAGCGAATGGTCTCGGCCAGTGGTCCAACTGGCGGTATTGTCATGCGCCCCTCTGATGGCCGTGAGCCACACAGGATCGTCTTCATTCAATGTGTTGGTTCAAGGGATGTAAATCACTGTGCATATTGCTCCCGGATCTGCTGCACCTATGCTACGAAAGAGGCCATCATCACAAAGGAGCATACACCAGAGGTCCATATTGATATTCTCTACAACGATCTCCGCGCCTTTGGTAAGGGGTTCGAGGAGTTCCTTGTGCGTGGTGAGCAAGAGTATGGTATCCAATATATCAAGGGCCTCCCCAGTGAGATTCAGGAAGACCCCGCCACGCATGATCTGATCGTCCGACATAGCGATGCCAAAGGTCACAAGGTATTGCAAGATCGCTACGACCTAGTAGTTCTGTGTCCTGCGATGGTCCCTAACGAGAATTCGGACCTCTTTGAGAAGATTGGCATCAGGACTGATCAGTATGGTTTTGTGGGTGGTGCTGGTGGCACTATCGAGTCTGTCCGCACAGAGGTCCCCGGGATCTATATGGCAGGTGCTATGAATGCGCCCAAGGACATCCCTGACTCGGTCGCTCATGCCAGCGCGGCAGCTGCACTTGCAGTCCTCGACATCACGCTTCCGGAAAAAACCGTGACCGAACAGATCACAGAGGACGACCTCACCTCTATGGCCGCAGAACCTCGGATCGGTGTCATCATCTGTTCATGTGGTATCAACATTGCGGGCGTAGTGGATGTTGCTGAGGTCACCAAATATGCTTCAACTCTGCCAAATGTTGTCTATGCAGAGAATCTGTTGTATTCATGTTCCTCCGACGCCCAAGAGGTCATTAAAGAGGCCATCAAGGAGCATCAACTGACCCGACTCATTGTCGCTTCCTGTACTCCACGGACCCATGAGCCGCTCTTCCGTGCCACCATTGAGGAGGCGGGTCTTAACAAATATCTCTTCGAGATGGCCAACATCCGCGAGCATTGTTCTTGGGTCCATCAGACAGCCAAAGATGAAGCCACCGAGAAGGCAAAGGATCTCGTCAGGATGGCGGTTGCTCGGGCCCAGCTTCTTGAGCCACAAGAGGAGGCCGTCACCCCGGTCGAGCCGGCCGCTCTGGTCATTGGTGCAGGTGTGACGGGTATGTCGGCAGCAGAACTCATTGCTCAGAAGGGGTTCAAGGTCTACCTTGTGGAGAAGGAGAATCGGGTCGGAGGTCTGTTGAATCGTCTTGCCACTGTGAACTTTGACTTCACACCGACGAGTGAGATCATCGCAGACTTCGAATCACGCATTACAGGAGACCCGAACATAGAACTGCTTCTTGGTACCACGGTGATTGACGCAAAGGGTTCGATTGGCGACTTTGAGGTCACTCTTGCAACGGGTGGCAAGACTCGCGACGTGAAGGTCGGTGTTGTGATCGTTGCCACTGGTGCCGTTCCCTTGGAACAGACAGGGCTCTATGGTCTGCAGGAATTCCCCGAAGTGATGACCGAGCTGGAATTCAGCCAACGTGTGGCCTCTGATAGCGGGTTCAAGGACGGCGAGACCTTTGCTGTGATACACTGTGCGGGATCCCGCGAGGACGAGAGTCTTGAGGGCGCCAGGACATGGTGTTCCAGTATTTGTTGTATGGTGGCCATTGAGCATACCCTTGAGCTACTTGAGAAGTACCCTAACTCTCGGGTCTTTCACTTCTATCGAGACTTGAGGGTCTCGTATGATGCAGAGGACAAATACCGTGAGGCACGCAAGAAGGGAGTGGTCTTTGTCCGGTTTGACAAGGACTCGCCACCGGAGGTAAAGAAGGGCAAGTCTAAGTCGTTGCGTATTGAAGTGATGGACCAAGTCCTTGGGTCTCAGCTAGGACTTGATGTTGATCATGTTGTACTTGCCACTGCATTGATTCCTCCAACACAGAACAAGGTGATCTCAGAGGCTTTCAAAGTCCCACTAAACACGTCTGGTTTCTTCATGGAGGCCCATCCCAAGCTTCGCCCAGTCGATTGTCAGACCGATGGGATTTATGTTGCAGGAACGGCTACAGCTCCAAAGAAGATCGCTGAGAGTATCGTTCAAGGGCGCGGTGCGGCTGCACGGGCTCTGGTGCCTCTCATTAATGGGATTCGGAAGGCAGAGGCAATAGTTTCTGTTGTGGATCCGGAGCTATGTGTCGGTTGCGGGACCTGTGAGGTCAACTGTGCATATAATGCCATTGAGGTAGTACCCGGTGATGGCGGTCACGACTATGCTGTGTCGAATCCTGTCCTCTGTCAGGGATGTGGCAAATGTGCTGCGGGCTGTCCCTCAGGTGCTATCACCATGAAGCATTTTACAGATGACCAGATTCTGGCGCAGATCCATGCGGCACTGGAAGATCTACCTCCTACAGAGCCACGGATTGTTACCCTTGTCTGTAACTGGTGTAGCTATGCTGGGGCCGACAATGCTGGTGTGGCTCGTTTGCAGCAGCCCACGACTGTCCGTGATATCCGTGTCATGTGTACAGGCCGGCTTGGCGTGACTCATATGTTAGAGGCCTTTCGGTTAGGTGCTGATATGGTCTGGATATCCGGTTGTCATGTAGGTGACTGTCACTACGTAGATGGGAATATCAGTTTTGAGCGAAGGTTCAACATCGCCCGAAAGATCATTGAAAAGGCAGGACTCGAACCGGAGCGTCTTCAGTTCACCCATATCAGTGCGAGTGAGGGCGCAATCTGGGCGGAGACCGTCAAACAGATGAGTGAACTTGTGGAACGCCTTGGGCCAAGCCCATTGCGAGTGAGGTGATCATTGTGGAAGAGACATGGGGTCAATTCAAGACTTTCGAAGGTACTAGATTCGAGGCTCTGGATGCGGAATTCACACAAGAGGTCTCAACGCTGATTGGTGGACAGGACCTCACTGCATGTTTCCAGTGCGCCAAATGCAGCGCGGGGTGTCCCGTCAGTGACAAGGTCAATATTCAGGTCCATGAACTCATGCGTATGCTCCTATTTGGCCTCAAGGAGGTTCTTCAGACCGATATGGTCTGGCTCTGTACGACATGCTACACCTGTCAGGAACGCTGTCCTCAGGGAATTCATATCACCGATATTATCTTTGGACTGAAGAATATGGCCTTTAAACGGGGGATTGCTCCAAAGGGCTACATTGTTGCAAGGCAGGGATTGTTTGATACAGGGCGCCTCTACGAGCCTACAGACTGGGAACGTGAGGATCTTGAGTTGGAAGACATTCCCGAATTCAATATCGCTGACATTCAGAAGATGTTTGAGAAGACCGGACTCATGCGTTTGGAAGAGAAGGAGGATGCCTAATATGACGGAAGAGTACGAGATCTTTCTGGGTTGTTCTATTCCCAATCGATTCAACAATTATGAGAGTTCGATGCGTACTGTTGCAGAGGCTCTTGACATTAAACTGTTAGACTTTGATGGTGCATCTTGTTGTGGGACTGTCGTCCTAAAGTCGATCGATGAGACCAGCTGGCTCTCGCTCTCTGGCCGCAATATTGCTCTTGCAGAGAGCCGTGGTCATGACATTGTGACACCCTGCAATGGTTGTTATGGTTCGCTCAGGGATACAGACCACGTTCTTCATGAGCACGAGGAGCAACGTAAGGCTGTAAATGAGATCTTGCAAGAACTGAACCTCGAATATAAAGGCGAGGCGCGGATCCGTCACTTTGTAGAGGTTCTATATGACCTTCGTGACAAGATATGTGAAAAGATTGTTCGCCCGTTGACAGGTCTACGAATTGCCTTTCATCCCGGGTGTCATCTGCTACGGCCCTCCACGGTCACCGGATTTGATGATCCCGAGCTTCCTCGTAAGGTGGACGAGCTTCTTGAGCTGACGGGCGCAGTGAGTGTACCTTGGTCTCTGAAGCTACGATGCTGCGGCTCCCCGCTTCTCATTGCGAGTGAGGAGGTTGCAACACGGATCTTGCAGGAAAAGATGGAGTCAGCACGCGAGGCGAATGCTAATTGTGTAGTGACGAATTGTCCAGCCTGTCATACTCAATTTGATGTACAGGTCTTAGGTATGAAAGACTCGGAGGGTGAGTCTCTTGAGCTTCCCGCGCTCTTTGTCACTCAAGTTCTTGGTCTTGCAATGGGTCTTGACCCGGAGAGGCTCGGTCTTGAGATGAACCGTGTGTCACTTGAGCCCATAAGTGCTATTCTTGGAATTTGATGAGGCCAGCGAGCTCGTTCACTCGATCTTGCTCTTCCCGTAGAAGATCTCTCCTATGACCTCTCTTGCCTCGTCAACATATTTCCTCTTCCCTGACACAAGCAAATGGTTGTCACCATCAAGTGAGATGATCACCCTACACTCCTCTGCGATCTCTGACACGATTTCTATTGGGATGTCCTCCGGCAATCGTATTCGAAAGAAGCCGATGCCCTGTTCACGTGGCAGTTCTGTTATGGGGGTTTCTCTCTCAGATTCATGAAGCCGAATCTCACCACGGAGTGCGGCCTCAAACTTTTCTTCCCACTCTCTTCTGTATGCTACGCCCTGCCTCTCTTCAGCCCAGACCATGATGGTCTGACGGAGGCTAAAGATTTTCTCTTCCATCTCCCCACGTAATCGCGCGTCAGGGTCATCCGTGAGCTGAACCTCTTCTCTATACGCGCGAAGGTACTCGATGATCATCTTGCTATTTCTAAAGTCTCGATACGTCAGGTCAGGGATAAAGACACCCATCTTGGTCAGTTCACCAAGTAGGTCATTGAGTACCGTCCAACATGCAGCAAGTGACTCTAGAGCGACCAATGCACGACTCACTCCCTGAGCATCTCAGCGATCTGTTCCAAGAAGCTCTTCTCACGCCACCAACGCAAATCACGGGCTCCTGTTGGGCAAATGGCTGCACAAGCGCCACAACCTTGGCACCGCATCTCATCCGTGTAGCTCTTCTTCACGCCCGGTGCTACCTCTTTCATACCCACCGCATCATACGGACAAATGTCCGAGTAGTGGCACAGGTCACAGCCGACACAGAGATCCTCATTGACCTCGGCAGTGAGAAGCTCGATATCCACAGTTCCAAGGTTTAATGGGACGACCGCCTGACTTGCAGCACCACGTGCCTGATTTATTGAGTCTGAGATGTTCTTGGCATATGTCACTCCCAGAAAGACTCCCGGCACAGTGGTCTCTACAGGTCGGAACTTCATGTGCATCTCCAGAAGGAATCCGTCCTGTCCTCTGGTGATCCCCAGCGCCTTGATGAGGTCGGACACATCATGTGGTGCCTCAAGACCCAGTGCAAGAACGACCATGTCTGAACGGATTTGGAAGGTCTCTTGTGAGAGCGTATCATAGACAGTCACTATTGCCTCGTCCCCGTCCGATGCCTTCTCCACAGTGACCGGCCGATCACGAACCCAGCGTAGATATGTGACGCCGTTCTGACGGTTCTCGCGCCACATCTCCTCCATCTCATTACCAAAGGGTCGAATATGCTCCTTGTATGCTGAGAAGACACGAATATCTGGAAACATCTCTTTGAGTTCTTTCTGGAGTGTGATGACTGCTGAACAACACACCCGTGAGCAGTACCGATTCCCCTCTCCCGGATTCTGCCTTGATCCCACACAGTGGATGAAGACGGGATTCTTTGGTGGTACCTTCAGCTCACCATTACGAAGCATTCGCTCTAGCTGAAGCGTCGAGATGACCGCAGGCACCTCTCCATAACCATATTCTCCTCTCTTCGGTTCATACGTGTCAGTGCCAACGGTAATGACTACTGTTCCGACCCGAAACGTCTCCCGTTCTCCAGTGTTCACGTTCTCGACAGTGATGTCATAATTTCCATAAGACCCGTCCCGTAGAACAGGTTTGGAATCGAGAACGACTTTGATCTTCTTTGCCTTATTGATGCGGGTCACAAGTGACTCTACAAGTTCACTGGCTGGTGTAAGTTTTGGAAATACTCGATGAAGCTCGTTGAGTCTTCCACCGAGTCTGTCGGCCTTTTCAACTAAGACCACTTCAAAGCCCTTTGCTGCAATATCAAGAGCAGCAGTCATTCCCGATACGCCGCCACCAATGACCATGACGCGACGAGTGACCTCCACTTTTTTGATCGGGACCTCTTCGTTATTGATTGCTTTTGCCACACCGCTTCGAATCATGTCCTGAGCCTTTTCCTGTCTCACCTCTGGTGGGGCATTCGCATTTACAAGTGCAAGTTGTTCTCTGAGACCTACCGGACCGACCAAGTAGTATCCTGAAAGTCCCGCAGCCTCAAGTGCTCCCCGAAATGTTGCTTGATGCTGAAGTGGTGAGCATGATCCGACAACGATTCGATTGAGCTTGTGTTCTTTAATTGCCTCTGTGATCATGGCTTGTCCGGGATCACTGCACATAAACAGATAATCTGTACTATAGACGACATGGGGGAGATTTTGCGCCCACTTTGCAAGACCGGGCGAGTCAATGACATTGCCAATGATCCCTCCGCAGTGGCAGATGAAGACTCCCACCCGAGGTTCGCCAGTCCCATCGATTGGTTCGATGTCTGGTGGCGGGGCGGGTCTTGGCAGCGGCAAGTGCGAACTTGCGGCCATTGCTGCGCCCTTCCCCTCGTTCACAGTGTCGGTTCCATCTCGTGGACCGTGGATACACCCTGCCATGTACACTCCCGCGCGAGTGGTTTCCAAGGCTGCCGAGTTGGGGTCACGTTCTTTGACCCAGCCGTTCTCATCGATCTCGACCTTGAGAATCTTGGCAAGTTCTTTCTGGCCCTCATTCGGTCTGAAACTCGAATTGAGTACAACCATGGAGATATCTTTAATCTCCATGATCTCTCCGGATTCTGTGTTCTCCATCTTTACAGAGAGATCGTGAGTGTCAGGGTTCTCTGATATCTCTGCGACGCGCCCACGAATGAACTTGATTCCCTGATTATGTTCGGAGTCCCAGAGGAACTCTTCCAAGGCTTTTCCTGCTGTGCGTAGATCCATGTAGGTGTAGAGTATCTCGCAATGTTCCTCGGGATAATGCATCCTTGTGACCTGAGCAAGCTTGAGTCCAAAAGCACAACAGACCCTATTGCAATGGGTACTATATCCCTCAATATGCTCTCTCACGTCCCGACTACCGACGCAATTGATGAACAGGATTCGGCTTGGTTCTCTTCCGTCTGAGGGTCGGATCATGTGAGCATCGGTCGGGCCTGTTGGGTGGGTCATGCGGTCATATTCAAGACTTGTGACCACGTTTGGAAAGATCCCATACCCATATTCTCCATAATCAACGGGTTTGTACTCTTGAAAGCCACTCGCAAGAATGATTGAACCAACATTCAAGTCGATCAGTTTGTCCGTGTCGTCATACATGATGCAATCCTGTGGGCAGACCCCTGCACATGTTCCACAGCCAATGCATGCATCTCTGTCAATAGTGGCGATCAATGGGATCTGTTGGGGGAAGTTCATGTAGATCGCTTTTCGGAGCGAGAGACCGAAATTGTATTCATCCGGCACCTCTACAGGGCATGAGCGAATACACATCTGGCAGCCAGTACATTTGTCCTCATTGACATAGCGCGCCTTCTTTCGGATCGTCACGGTAAAGTTTCCCTTTGACCCCCTGACCTTCTCGACAGTTGATAGTGCGTGAATCGTGATGTTTGGATGCTTGCCGACGAATGAGGTGAGTGGAGTCATGACACAGGCGGAACATTCCAGAGCCGGGAATATTTTGTAGATGGCAACGTAGTTCCCTCCGATATTGACAGTCTTCTCGATCATATGGACATGGTATCCGCCATTGGCCAGATCGAGGGCGGCACTTATACCTGCCATACCACCACCGATGACAAGAACGTCAGTCGGTTTGGCCTTCGTCACGGTTTGCTCGGCTGACTGGGTGACCATTGGATTCAAGCTCCGAATGAGTACGACAAGGAAGAGAAAAGAATAGACGATATAACAGTTGTGAATGGGCGCACAACCGGCCTCATCCAGTATATTCTTTATTGGTTCTGGTCCTGCGCGCCTGTGAATCACCGTGCAGACTTTTGTAGACCTTACCGTTCGACTTGGCCTATTCTATGTCTTCATTGTGTTTGGTGTATTGATTGCTCGTTTCTATCATCGGTCTGATGATCTGAATCGATTTATCACCAACGTTCTCATCTATCTGCTGCTCCCCCCGCTCTTCATCAAGACCTTTCTCGGAGCCACTCTGGACGTTCTCACCGAGATGCCGACCATTATTGTGATGACCTTGGTCATGCATGTTCTTGGACTCTCGTTGCTTCTGCTCTTTTACAGAGGTCGTGTGCAAGATACACGCAAGAAAGGTGCTCACCTCCTCTGTGTCACCTTCAATAATGGTATTTTTCTACCAATTCCTCTTGCTCTGATCTTCATCGGCGAGACGAGCATCCCGATTATTGCTATCTTCTCCATCACCCAGATGCTCCTCTTTGCTACACTGGCCACACTAATCGGTGTTCGTTATAGCGATACTGCACCAGACTGGCCTGCGACAATTAAGCGAACATTGACCTTCCCCCCACTATTGGCAGCCATCATGGGAATGATCCTCATGCTGCTGGGCGTTCAGATGCCAAGCTCACTGGAACCAATTCTGGCGGTCAATAGCATGGTCACAACATATAGTGCGTTGTTCGTAGTAGGACTCGGGCTCGGTTCGAATCTCACCTTGACCGATATTAAGAGTGCAATTCCTCCAATAACAATCAGGCAGGCCATAGTCCCTCTTATTATAGCGCTTCTTCTCCTACTGATCGCACCACCACTAGTGACCGGACAAGTGCTTCTTCTTGAAGCGATGATGCCTCCGGCGGTCATTACGGTCGTCTTTGCAACAGCATTAAAACTGGACTCAGAAGCGGCAGCCACCGTTGTCACAATCGGGACTATTCTTCTTCTCCCTGTCATACCTCTCTTCTGGTTCTTTCTCGCATGAGCAAGTGTGCTGTGTCTTGATGTGAAATCATATAACTACGGTTGACCGTTAATTTGGTGTTGGTGCCTATCTTGACCGATGAGGATAATCCCGAAACCACTCATAATCCCGAGGAGATCAGACGTTCTCTCGATGCTATTGTTGCCAAGCTCGAACCCACACCCGAGTCGAGTGGTGGCTGGGGGGCGGTCATGGCAGAGCACCGTGAAGAGTGGGAGCGTCTCAAGGCGCAGATCCATGAGCGACAGACGGACCTGAAAGCGTTAGTCAAGGAAAAAAAGGCGGGTACTATCTCGTCGGAAGAGTTTGAGAAACGGTACCGTTCGATTCAGGACGAGCTTACTGCCCTAGAGTTCCAGGTGTACAATCTACGACTGGGCACCGATGTCTCATTATGAGAGTGGTTTACTCTTCTCTTGCACGTTGTACGAGAATGACGCCTTCCACAATCGAAACGACTGCGAGCATTCCTGCAATGACCAGCAACACAATGACGGTTGTGCCGCTATTTGATCCATCCTTGCTAGATGTCAGTCCTTCTACTAAGATACCAAGATCGTACGACATGAGAGTCGAATAATCTGCAGTCCCTGTGAACACCGCCCTCCACCAGACGATAGTGGCGCCTGTGTCTTGAGCAAGCTGTTCTGCAAACTGTCCTCCGGCCTGCAAGTCTCCGACATCGGATCCAAGAATGATGTTGATTGATCCATTCTGAAGTGCTTGTTGCACCTCGACCAGTCGAGAGCCTGAGAGAAAGATATTCCCTCCCTCTTGTAGGACTGCCTCTACTGTGATGCCAAACGCCTCTGCAATATATGCCTCTGCGGGGAAGACGACAACCGCATGAAGGCTTGCAAGATTATGTTCAGTGTCCGCCTCGGCAATAAAGTCCTGAAGATTTTTCACACTCTTGACGAACGAATTGAAGTTTGACAGCCATTGGTCAGAATGAGTGGGTTTCATGTCGGTCAGAGTTGCTCTTGTGGCGTTTGCTATTGCAATCGCATTCTTTGGAAGAAGCCAGTATCCATGCGGATTCTTAAAGTCAGTATCGCTCTTTCCCGGAAATTGAGAGAGGGCGGCTCCATAGTCTTCATAGTCCTCCAGGGTGATATACGGGGTGTCTACTTGGGCGGCGATGTCCTGTTCCCATGAGAAGTGTCCCGTGAACACAAGCAGATCTGCATCTTTGGCCGCCTGAATGATTTGTGGTGTGGGTGAAAACGCATGAGGTTCTACTCCCTCTGGAAGGAGCACGGTGGTTTCAACAAGATCGCCTCCCACTTCATCTACTAGGCTTCCAAAGGGAGTGATCGATGTTGCGATCTTGATGACCGGTCCGGTCTGTGCTGAAACGAGCGGAACAAGTGCTAGGATATTCAATGATAGAAGTATGAATATTGGAATGACTGACTTCCGACTATGCACGGTTGTGCCTCCTTCAACGTAATCATTATTAACAAATTAGCAGTAGTTAATAACGTTATTAACATCGCCACGGAAATTATTAAGAATTTCGAAGTGGCACTTTAGAATGTGCGCCTGATGAGGTGATGGTGTGACAATAGTTGCAGTATCAATGCATGACTCGGATCTCGAACAGTTAGAACGGTTGCAGAAAATTGGTGGTTTTCCGAGCAGGTCCGAAGTTGTCCGTGCGGCAATTCAATCACTGCTCTCTGAGTATCATGTCATTGAGACCCTTGAGGGTGATGTCACACTAATAGCCACTATTCTGTATTCCGAACGTAAGTCTGAGGGTTGCAGCAGAGCACAGCACAAGCATGGTCATCTCTTATCGGCTCTCATGCATGCCCATTCAACGACGGGTGACTGCATGGACATCATGGTTGTGAAGGGAAGTTCTGATGAGATTCGCACGTTCTTACGTGAATTGCGTAATGAGCGATGTGTGACAAGGGTGCTCGTTAATGTTGTGGAGGCATAGACCTTGGAACAGACATTACTTGAGGCACGAAACCTATCTGTGCGCTATCCTCAAGGAGAGGTTGCGCTCTACAATGTGACGTTCTCTATCAAAGCGCCTACATTTATGGCCATCATTGGCCCCAATGGGTCTGGTAAGAGCACGCTCCTAAAGACGGCTCTCGGGCTCTTGCGGCCAACACTTGGTAGTATCAGTCTTCTGGGATATGACTCAGTACGTGATGTGGCGGCGATCCGTAAGCTGGTACGGTATGTACCTCAACGTGACCGGATCGAGCTCACAGTTCCAATCAAGGTCAAAGACATTGCTCTGATGGGCCGACTCCTCAAGAAGCGTCCTCCACGGATGGCATCACGTAAAGACAAGAAGCTTGCACGTGAGGCACTTGAGCGTGTTGCAATGGATGAGTTCTGGGACCATCCATTTAACGAGTTGTCCGGAGGGCAACGCCAACGAGTCCTTGTGGCGAGAGCCTTAGCCAGTGAGGGTCCGGTTCTCATGTTGGATGAGCCATTCTCAGGTACGGATATCGAGAGCCAGCAGCTGATAGTGGATGCTCTACATGACTACCACGCTCACAATGAGGTGAGCATCATTATGGTCACACATGACCTGAATCCTATCCACACGCTTGTTCATGATGTTCTCCTATTGAAGAAGACCGTTGTAGGTCTTGGAGAACCTTGCCAGATGATGGAGCCTGACCTGTTAGAGAAGCTCTACGGTCCTGGTGCAAAGATCGTCGAATATGGCGGCCACAAATACTGCATGACCAAAGATACAGGAGTCGATCGGCATGATTGAGGAGATTCTTCAGTTTCTAACATCCGGGATAGTGCTACGTGCCCTGATTGGTGTTGTTCTGATTGCACTTGTTGCCTCTACAAGTGGAACCTTTCTCGTCTTCAGAGGGCTGTCCTTTATGACTTCCGGTGTTGCCCATGCGGCCCTTGGAGGTGCTGCACTCGGCCTGTTTCTTCAATACTCGGGAATTGCGCCCTGGTTTGACCCCATTCTTGGAGCGCTATTGTTTAGCGTCTTTGTGGCAGTAGTGACAGGGTATGCTGGTGAGACCGGGCTATCTCAGAAGATGGAAGTGGCAATTGGTGTATCCTTTGCTCTCTCCATGAGTATCGCGGTCTTCTTGATGTACTATATTCCTCCCACTCAAGTCCCCCAGATCTGGGGGTATCTCATTGGTGATATCCTCCTTCTTGATAATCTTGATATAATCCTCTTGGCCGGGACCGCAGTGTTCCTTATTCTCATCACGCTTCTATTTCACAAGGAGTTTGTCTATGTCAGTGTGGACATGGAGGGATCACTTGCTCACGGTCTCAACGCGCGTGCATATCACTACCTCATGCTCATTTCTTCAGCTCTCGCTATCGCATTTGCGACGAAGGCTGTTGGCGCGATTCTTGTCTATGCTATTCTCGTAGCCCCCGCAGCAGCATCAAATGAAGTGGCGCACTCTGTAAAAGGGGTCATGCTCTCGGTCTTTGGTATTGCGCTCCTGTCAGAATTGGCTGGGCTTGGCGCCTCCTTCTCGTTCCATGCATCTCCCAGTGCAATTGCAGGGATTATAGCTGCGCTGTCCTATGTTGTTGCAATCCAGATCAAAAAGATGCGTGAGCGTGTAGACGATGGGGATCTTGAGGAACTTCTCAAGGCCGAGCTTGCAGGGACCATGGACGACTCGTTGAGCATTGACGGTCACGAATGATGATGATGAGTCGAATGTTGAACCGTCGGTATCTTTAAGTAAGGCACATAAGGAGAATCGCGCATAGGTCGGTGAGAACCGGATGAGTCACAATATGCCTGACAAGAGCGACCTGACACGGTCAAATATCATTACACTATTCCTGACTGTAATCCTATTAGTTGTGGCAATTCTTCTTTGGATGTGGTCAGCACCGGATGTCATTGATACCAGCCCAATTGGGGCGCTTAATAACTTCAACCCATTTGTTACGTTTGTCGTTGAGATTCTAATCATGACTGGCGTGTTCATCTTTGCCACGGTCACGGTCATCAATCTCAGGCTTCAACTCACCAGTGTCCGTGCTGGGTGGTTGGAAGTGATCATAATGTTCATTGTGATCGTTGCGATTTCATGGGCGACATTTGGTGTGAATGCAGCAGGCGCAACAGCCATTCTATCCCTTGGATTCATTGCCTATTTATATCTCCTTCAGGAATAGATTGGGCAGCCATGCCAACTACTGTGGTAGTTGGCGCATCGATAACCTTATTTGGTTCGTCCAGAGTTGCACCTATTGAGTACCAGGGCAAAGAACTCTGGAATATGATTACTACATTCGTCCTCATCAGCCGACCTGAACTGTCAGATTGTTCCCCAATTTGAGGTTCTGACTTCCGGTGGGTGTTATGAAGACTATTTGGAGGATTCACTGTGTTTGGGATAAGTGGTGCGGGTTATGATATGAGCACTAGCATCTTCAGCCCCGATGGTCGAATATTCGCCGCTGAGTATGCAAAGAAGGCTGTAGAACAGGGTGCCACCTCAATTGGTGTGCTCGCTAAAAATGGTGTTGTACTTCTTGCGGAAAAGAAGCTGCTTCCTCTACAGGAACCCGACAGTATCGAGAAGATCTCACAGATAGACACTCACATTGGAGTTGCAACCTCTGGTCTGATGGCTGATGCAAGGAAACTAATTCAGGATGCTCGTGTGAAGGCTCAGTCCTTTTGGCTGACCTATGAGGAACCTATTCCTGGTGAGGCCCTCGCAGAATATATCTGTGATATCAAAGCACAGTTCACGCAGAGGGGCGGCGCACGACCTTATGGTGTGGCCATGATCTTTGGCTCAATCGATTACGAGGGGATCCCACGACTCTATGTCACGGATCCGGTTGGGACCTCCTTTGGTTTTCTTGCTGCTGTAATTGGGCGAGGAACTCCTCGGGCAGGTGAATACCTTGAGAAGCACTACAAGAAGAACCTCTTACTGGATAAGGCTATTGCATTGGCAGTAGAGGCGTTGCGTAGTGCAAGTGGCGACGAGATTGCACCCGAATCAGTAGAGATAGCACGTATCCCGGTAAAGACCGCCACATTTGAGCGACTCTCACGTGAAGAAATAGAGAGTTTCTTGGCAACCGGAAAACCACCTGCTAATAATACATAGATAGGAGATGCGCCAAACATGATGGGATCAGGTAGAAAATCGGGCGATAAATGGCTGGATCTTGATGCAGTCGTTGTAGGAATGAAAAAGGGTCATCTTCGCTTTGAAGTGTTTGTGGACCCTGACTTGGCATTTCGTTATCGACGCGGAGAGGATGTTCCTCTCGAATCAATATTGAAGAGCTACGATCTCTATGAAGATGCACGGCGTGGTGAACGCGCCTCAGAAGAGATTGCCGAAGACCTGTTTGGTACCGATGATGTCTTTGAGATTGCAAAAGAGATAATCAAACATGGTGAGTTCAAATTAACTCTTGAACAACGTAATCAAATGGTCAAAGAGAAGACCGAGGCGATCATCCATAACATCTCAAAGCGTGCAATGAATCCACAGACCGGTCACCCACATCCTCCTGACCGAATCCGTCAGGCGATGGAAGAGGCAAAGGTGCATGTTGATCCATTTCTCAGTGTGGACGAACAGGTTCCCACTGTGGTCAAGTCGTTACGAGTGATTCTTCCGATCTCCTTTGAGAGTGTAAAACTACGAGTCATGATTCCTGCCAGCTTCTCGGGTAAGGGATATAATATGGTGGCACAGACTGGAGTCATTAAGACCGAGACTTGGAACCCTGATGGTTCATGGACTGGAGTAGTTGAAGTTCCTGCATCGAAACGACAAGAACTCTATGACGAGCTCAATCGACTGACAAAGGGACAGGTTCGGATCGAGGTTGAGAGATAACGAGTGTAGTATCACGATCATAATTCAATTAAATAAATACGAGGGAATAAATTGGCTGGAATCTATTTTCAGAAACGGGAACTAGTGGTTCCAGGGCAGCTGCTTGCAGAGGGTCGCTACAGGCCCTCGATCGGCACCTATAGCCGAGGCGAGCGGATCTATTCGTCCCTAGTGGGACTTGCAGAGCTGCGCGGAAACACAGTCAAAGTGGTGCCTCTTGAGGGTGTATACATACCCCGCGAGGGCGACCTTGTCATCGGGACCATTCAAATGGTGTCCGGTAACAATTGGAAGGTCGATATTGGTGGACCATATCAGGCATCACTTCATGCGAACAATGCTTTGAGACGGCCGTACGATGACGACATCTCGCGCTATATGACTATTGGAGACGTTATAGCCGCAGAGGTCATTGCGTTTGATAGAAATACTGGGCCCTTCCTGACAATGAAGGGAAGAGGTCTCAAGAAGCTCATTGATGGAATGATTCTTGAGGTGAGCCCTGCAAAGGTCCCACGCATCATTGGCCGAAGAGGTTCTATGATTTCTATGATCAAGAACCGTCTACGCATTCAGACAGTAGTTGGACAGAACGGGCGTATCTGGATACGCGCACCTGACACTCCGACATTGCGCCTTGCAATTAAGGCGTTCAAAATGATCGAAGACCAAGCCCATACTTCAAAATTGACTGATCGAGTCAGTGCAATGTTGGATGAAGAACTTGCAAAGATCGGGGGCGAGGAAGCGCCTGTGGAACAACCGGAAACAGAACAAATTGAGAGTGTTGAAGATAACACTGAAGAAAAGGAGGACGTGAGAAAAGATGAGTCCTGAAACAAAGCCTGATTTTCTGATCAACCCTGAGGGGCTTCGGATAGACGGGCGAAGACTAGATGAATTACGCCCCATTGAGCTTGAAGTGGGTGTACTAAAGACCGCTGATGGGTCGGCGTCCATTAAACAGGGAAAGACCCACATCATTGCAGCAGTATATGGACCACGGGAATTACATCCGCGGCATCTATCACTGAATGACAAGGCCTATCTGCGATGTGTCTACAGAATGGCAACCTTCTCTGTACCTGATAGAAAACGCCCTGCACCATCACGCCGAGAACGTGAGATCTCTATGGTGATCGCTAATGCATTAGAACCTGCACTGTTCCTTGAGGACTTTCCACGAGCAGTCGTTGATGTGTTCATTCAAGTGATACAGGCTGATGGAGGTACTCGCTGTGCAGCCATCAATGCAGCATCTCTAGCTCTTGCTGATGCTGGAATCCCCATGAGGACGTTGGTGCCTGCTGTGGCTGTCGGTAAGGCTGATGGCCATCTGATTGTGGATCTTGGTGACATGGAAGACAAGTACGGTCAGGGTGACGTGCCCATGGCAGTCCTTCCATCAACTGACGAGATCACCCTGCTTCAACAGGATGGTTCCTTTACCAAGGAGGAACTCGTGGAAGCCATGCAGATGGGGATCAATGCCTGCAAATATCTACACGAGCTTCAGAAGGAGGCACTCAAACGCGCCTATCAGAAGAGGACCCCTGAAGTTGCTCTTGATGACGAAGAAGACGATTACGAGGACGACCTCGAGACCGACCTTGGCGAGTCTGACTTACCGGAGGATGAGGCATAATGGGAGACTTTAGTGCAGAAACAATCAGTCATATTGATCGTAAGTACATTCAAGATCTTCTTGACAAAGGGGATCGTGCAGATGGGCGTGCCTTTGATGAGTATCGTGACATCGAGATTGATGTTGGAGTGGTAGCGGCTAAGGCTGAAGGTTCTGCGATTGCTCGTATCGGTGATACACGAGTGATTGCGGGAGTGAAAGTGCTCACTGGTGAACCATACCCTGACACTCCTGATGAGGGTGTGACCATGGTCACCGCCGAGATGGCACCAATTGCTTCTCCGCTCTTTGAGCTTGGCCCTCCAAAGGAGGACGCTATCGAGCTCGCACGTGTTGTGGATCGTGGTGTTCGTGAGTCTGAGACCGTTGATGTCAAGGGTCTTTGTATCGAGCCCGGTAAGAAGGTCTACATGGTCTTTTGCGATCTATACACACTGGAATACGATGGTAATCTCATCGATGCCTGTTCACTTGCTGCAAATGCGGCCCTGTTGAACACGCGCTTCCCTGAGATGAAGCTGGAAGACGATACCCTAGTAGCAACTGGTAACGAACTGACCCTTCCCATCAAGAACATTGCATTAGAGAGTACAGTTGCCAAGATCGGTGAGCATCTGGTCATTGACCCACTCCTCAAGGAGGAAATGGTTCAAGACTGCCGCTTGACCATGGCGATTGACATCAATGACCACTTTACTGCTATGCAGAAGGGTGGTGGCTCTGGTCCTATCTCATTGGCCCAGATCGAGCATGCAATGGACATGGCCCTTGATAGATCTAAGGACCTCCGAAAGATTCTGTTCGAGGCCACGGGTCGTACGATCTAAGCAATTCTATACTACTGGTGCCTTGGTATTGCCAAGGCATCCCCGAACTTTTTTTGTGACCAACAGATACGCTAATAAGTGAAACAGAGGGGCGACTGTTAGACTCCGGCAGACCCTTGATAACTCGCACGGGGTCAAATATAGTAAAGGAGACCGTTAATTTGGCAGGAACCAAAAAAGTTGGCAGCACTGGACGATTCGGACCTAGATATGGTGCTAAACTGCGCCGTCGAGTTTTAGATATCGAGAAAAAGCGGGCCGAACCACATAGATGTCCATCCTGTGCAACAAAGGGCTCGTTGAAGCGAAAGGCTGCTGGTCTCTGGGTCTGCAAGAAGTGTGGTACAGTCTTTGCCGGAGGTGCATATGTGCCTTATACTGATGCTGGAAAGGCGGCCAAACGCGCTATTGCACAGCGTGTATCAGATAGTCTTCTCTCCCTTCGTGATGAAACGGAGGAGGCTGTGACGGTCACTCCCTCCAGTGAGGCGGCAGTGGATTCCGTGGCCTCTTCAGAACCCCTCCCAGAGAGTGAGACCTTCACCTCTGAGGAAGAATAGTGACGAGCAGAATTGACTTGCTACTCATCACCACTTCACGGCGCACCAATAACCGGGTACGCACATTCATTCGTGATCTCAGCACAGTCTTACCCGGGAGTGAGCGTTTTAATCGCGGTGGCATGAGTCTAGAGGAATTGCGAGCCCGTATTGCATCCTCTGGGTGCAAGGCTGCATTTGTCATCACGCACTATAAGGGTAATCCTGGTGATATTCTCGTTTACGACCCTCAAGGTGCTGAGAGATTACGAATTCGACTCGAGAGTGCAGTCTTACGTCGAGAGGTTTTACCAGGCGTCAAAATCAGAGTGCATGATGTTCGAAGTGTGACCATTGCTCCGGGCTCTTCGGAGCGTACAAGTTTGCTTGGACGGGAGATTGCCTCTTTATTGGACAAGGAATTAATAGAGGTCGAGTCAGTTGTACCACTTGGCGCAGATGGTGCACATAGAGTTGATATCCGCTTTTCCGATTTCAGCCCGGATAAGACACTATGGACGCATTTTCATGCAGCTGATGGGATCGAGATTGGTCCACGAATGAGAATTAAATCGGTCAGGTGGTGGTCTAAGAATGAATAGCGGAATACTCAATGGTGGGGCCTCCTTTGAGATCGATGTTGAATCCGCCGAGATGGCGCAGATGCTCTATACAGCACTGCTTCCCGAGACCAAGTCTGCTCCCTCCGACCGAGCAAAGACCCAGTTAGTCGTACGTGGATCCGTTCTTGCCTTGGAGATAACCGCCGGTGATCTTACAGCTCTCCGTGCAGCATCTAATTCTTTTCTCTCATGGGTTTCAAGCTGTCTTCGCGCAATGGAATCGGTCAGAGGCCAAAAGTCTTAAGTCAAGCCCCAAGAGGCGCAGTCAGGCTGTCCGCACTTCTTGGAGTATGATCAATCATGGCTCAACAATTACCCCCCGAATTGCAACAGGAATTAATGAAATTTGATAATATTCGCCGTCAACATGACGCCCTTCAAGGCGTACTTCAACAGATGAAGTCCGAACTGACTGAGTTAAAAGGTACCCTCGAGGAACTGAGCAAGCTCCCCGATGATACGGTGACGTATCGGATTGTTGGCCAGGTCATGTTCAAGGTTGAAAAGCCAAAGCTGGTTGATGATCTTGAAGATAAGAGGCGAACAACAGAGCTCTCTCTAGAGTCTTATACCAAGCGGGCTGAGAGTATGGCCGAATCAATACGTGAAATGTCCGCCAAGCTACAAACCGAGTTTGCGAAGTATGGTATTCAGTGAGCACAATGTCAGGGGTCATAGATATTGGACTTCCCTCTCTGAGCGCGGAGGATATAGAGGCTCTCGCAGAAGAGTGTGAACTCGAAGTCACACGATACATCTTTCAATTCGTTCCAGAAAAGAGCATCTCGGAACTCAGTGTCGTCTGTACACTTGATTTTGGCACTACATTGACCTTTGATCTCGAACTTGATGTCTCTCAAAAGTATGATACTGGCAGTTCCCTTGATGAGATACTAGAACAGGCAGCTGCCCATGCACAGGAATGGCTGGAGTCCCGGCTCAAGGAGATGAAGTCCCAGTGACCCTCAGGCAACTTATCCAAGACGCACAGCATGTCCTGATCATGGGGCATCACAATGCAGATCCTGATGCGCTCTGTTCCATGATCGCCTTCGAGCGTCTCTATCACGCACTTAATCCCGAAGGTAACGCAGTCCTCGCATGTGAGGATGTCAGCAAGCTCTCAACACAAGTGGTTCGTACATTCATCCCTCTCCCTGATATCGTTGAAGTCCCATCCCAAGACTTTGACCTCTATGTCATACTTGACACTAACAATACCTATCAGCTTGGCGAAGCCCTTGAGAACCTGATTCCAGAACCTGATAAGGTGCTGATCATTGACCATCACACGCCAAACCCCGACATATCCACGATGGCCTCGCATCTGGTAGTTCAGAGTGAGCGATCTTCGACCTGTGAGATCTTGGTTTCAGTATTTCAGGATCTTGAGGTGCCTATCACTGCGGAGATTGCAAACCTGCTGCTCTCGGGCATTCTATTTGATACCCGGCGTTTCTTCTATGCTGATGATCACACATTTCATGCGTCTATTGCTCTTATTGATGCTGGTGCAGATTACAACCTCTGTCTTCAGTCCCTTATTGTCCGTCCAGACCGTTCCGAGCGGATCGCTCGTCTTCGTGCGGCAAGCCGACTGAAGATACATCTCATCAATGACTGGATCATTGTCACATCACGGATTGGTGCCTATGAGGCAAGTGCAAGTCGTGCCATTATTGATTTGGGGGCCGACGTTGCCATTGTTGGAGGTCGCCCCTCTAAGAATGCAGTGCGACTAAGTGCGCGTTCGACAAAAGAGTTCTATTCTGCAACTGGTGTCAGTCTTGGACGTGATGTCATGGCACCTCTGGGTCCGTTGATTGACGGTGAAGGTGGTGGTCATCCAAATGCTGGAGGCGCTAATGGTACAAAGAATCTTGAGGCTGCTCTAAAGGAGGCTGTTGAATTGGTCCGCTCTGCTATTAAACGTGGCCCACTTGAGGAGTCTGCTTCTTCATAGGAGGGAACTACCTTGGCCCTGATCGAATGGAAAAACTTCAGTTTCAAGTACATGGGTAGCGACGTACTTGCATTACGGAAGATCAATCTCTCCATCGATGAGGGTGAGTACGTTGTCATAACCGGGCCATCGGGATGTGGTAAGACGACCCTCTGCCGGACCATTAATGCTCTAGTACCACAGTTTCATTCAGGTTACATTGGTGGTAATGTTGTTGTTGACTTGATGAATACACGTGAACACAAAGTGGCAGACATGGCCTCCACAGTGGGTCTCGTCTTTCAAAATCCCGCCAATCAACTTGTTACATTAAGCGTTGAGAAAGAAATCGCATTCGGTCCCGAGAACCTTGGTGTCCCCCCAGAAGTAATCAGGCGTCGTGTCAACGACCTGATACGTCTTCTTGATCTGGAGCATCTGCGTGATAAGCATCCACACGAGATGTCGGGTGGGGAGCAGCAGCGCGTTGCCCTTGCTGCAACATTAGCATTGCACCCAAAGATATTGGTTGCTGATGAGCCAACCTCAAATCTTGATCCTCGGAGTGCCGAAAAGATTCTAGACCTCATTGCTAAACAAAATCAGCAAGGCATGACGGTCATTGTCGTTGAACATAGGCTCGATATTGTTGCTAAAGATGCCTCACGAATAGTCTTGATGGACAAGGGTCAGATCGTGGCCGATGGTCCACCACGAGAAATACTTGCCATGGACCTGTGTGAGGAGATTGGCATTGGAGTGCCAAAGGCTGTTGAGTTGTATAAGCGATTGAGGGCCCGTGGTATCGAGTTGCCCCAAGTGCCGCTCACTGGAGAGGAGCTTGCATCAATCATCAGGGAGGTGTACACATGACAATCATCTTTGATGATGTGCACTTTGCCTATGACGGCATCTATACTGCTCTTCGTGGGGTTTCTCTCCAAATCGATTATGGTGAGTCTATTGCGATCATGGGGACAAATGGTGCTGGCAAGACGACTCTCATCAAGCATCTAAATGGTCTTCTCCGGCCCTCTCATGGTCGAGTCCTTCTTGACGGTGCTGATATTCGTGACAAGTCTGTTGCCGAGCTCTCACGAATTGTTGGGCTTGTCTGGCAAAACCCCGATCATCAGCTCTTTCTCGAATCGGTAGAAAAGGAGATTCTCTTCGGTCTGAAAAATCTAGGATTCTCCACGGAGGAGGCTGAAGAGCGATGTGCCTCCACGCTCTCAAAACTTGGGCTGTCACATCTTGCGAAGCGTCGTCCCTTTTCTCTCTCTGGTGGGGAACGCAAACGGGTTGCTCTTGCATCCATTCTTGCAACAGAGCCACAGGTCTTGGCTCTTGACGAGCCTACAATTGGTCAAGATGCGCGTCAGAAGAAGCGTCTGGCTCAGATGCTTCATGAGATGAACCGCGAGGGGCGTACGGTCATTGTTGTGACCCATGATATTGAATTTGCAGTCGAAAACTTCTCTCGTGCCATTGCGATGGCAGGCGGGCGGATAGTTGCAGATGGTTCCACTCCTACAGTTCTGAGTAACGAGGAAGTAGTGGCACGCTGTTCGTTGGCCCCCCCACAGATGACAATTGCGGCACGTGAACTTCATCAAGACTTTCCAAGAATCCCTGAACGGTTGACCCAAGTGGAAGAATTGGAACGAGAAATCGTCCGAGTTGTGGGAGGTGAATGATCTTTGTCCTTCTTAGAGATATTCAAGTACACACGCCAAGACTCGATCATTCATCGTCTAGACCCCCGTACAAAACTGGCTCTCTCGTCAGTATTAGGCATCATCTCGCTCTTATTTCTCGACATCATCCCCCTTATCATTATTATACTCTTTCTTCTCCCTCTATTGGCGGCTGCGAAATCGTTAGGTCGTTGGGCTAAGAACATCAAAGGGTTGGCATCTCTTGTCCTCTTTATTATGGTCTTCAATACGCTCTTTTCTACTGATCCACATCCTTTCTCACGGTCATTAGCTCTAGCTCTTCGTCTATTGGCAATGATGACCTCATTCTCCTTCTTCTTCCTTACAGTCCATCCGGATGAACTCTCTCAGGCACTCATCAAACTTCATGTGAAATACGAGTTTGCTCTGGCTGTCAGTATGGCCATGCGCTATGTTCCCACTCTTGGACAGGACGCTTACTCGATAATGGACGCACAGAAGTCACGCGGAGTAGAACTCGACAAGGGGAATCTTTTGAAGAGGATTCGAAACATCATTCCTATCATTGTCCCTCTGATCGTGGTTGCAATACGGCGTGCTCTCTCAATCTCTGAGAGTATGGAGTCTCGCGGATTCGGTGCCAGTGGAGGTCGTACCTACATGGATATGATCCGGTTCAAGCGT
This sequence comes from Candidatus Thorarchaeota archaeon, assembly GCA_021498125.1. NCBI lineage: Archaea > Promethearchaeati > Candidatus Thorarchaeota > Candidatus Thorarchaeota archaeon. Next base: position 88,142 of record JAIZWL010000003.1, read on the forward strand.
CGTGATTGGGCCGTTCTGACCCTCTCAATTCTTGCCCTCTTCTTAATACTCTTCCTCAAGTTCTGGTGGGGTCTCCCAAGTTGGATGCTCTGGCAACTCCCCTTTTGATCCCTGTCTATCGCGTTGCGGAGCTATTGCGCCCCTTTAATTTTCCAAGCCGAATACTTTTATTGACTAAAGTATCTATCTAATATTCGGGAGTTAACGGTTATGCACGCGCACGCCGATACCACGTATACCCAGCGAAATGATCCGTGGACGCTGGTCTATTTCCTCTTCTCTATACTTATAGTGGCCATCTCCGCGGTCGTCTTCGCTCTGTATGAGACCCTGACACTGGTCTTTGCTAATGGGGCAACATCCACCATCGACTCTGTGATGATCTCAACCATTGGTATCATCACGCCAATCGTGCCTCTCACGGGGCTTGTCGTAGGGATGCTATTATCATACAAGTACTATTCTCGCTATGGCCGGTGGAGCACCGAGTTTGATACGAAGGAAGAGGTGTATATTCCACGAGAATGTTTCACCCAGTATGTCTTGTATCTCATTATTGGTGCCTTGCCATTTATAGTTCTTAGGACCGTTGATTTTCTACAATCCACCACTACATCATTACTGCTCTGTGATCTCTTTCTCTCTCTATTTGGCGGATTTGCTCTTGTGGCCTCAGCTGGATTCTTGTGGGACTATTATGATCTCCATGCAATTGCTAGAGGCAAAGGCGGTATCTTATCGCTCTATCTGACAAGTGAAGGACCGACTCCATTGACGACGACGGTTCTCTCACCAATTGGAGGTCATAGGTTTCAACTTCTTGATCCGCGAGTCAAGTATGTTCACATCCAAATTCTAGTACGCTCTGTCTATGTGCATGATGCATCTTTGCCGTACAGACCAGCTGATGGCCTCTCGCATTAGGTCATAGTCTTGTCATCTGTGAGGCCTTGTTCGGCCTCATCTGCTTTTTTTCTCCGTCTTTTATTTTATTGGCGTGGTCTCCAATTCAGCTAGCGATAATTTATCTGAAAGTGTTGCGTATTTATTCATATCATGTCAATTGCAAAGCGTGTCAAGCTGCCTGACAGGACTGAATATACCATTGCCACGCTCATGCGTGATGTGATGGCCATTGAGGCAACTCCTAGTGTGGCCTCCCGAATTGCCACTGAGATCCTGTACTATGAGTGGACCTGTTGTCTGAACACACTGGAATCGGACCATTCTATAACGCAAGGGCTGGATCGCTTGATCAAATTCATGCAGGAAGAATATGAGCAGGAACTCGTCGAGGGCCGTCTCTGGCGTACCGCTGACACTCCTCGTGCGGCAATCAAGGCGATTCTCAAGACGCTTCCCCCAGAGGTTCTCGAGTACACGTTGTGTCGTGATCATCATTATGTTCATGATGTTCTTGAGTCCACAAGAGCCGAACGTGTCAAAGAGATCGAGCGTTACTCCAAAATCGAGGAACGCTTGCAAGAAGAGATAGAACAGTCACCGGATGACCCTGACCTCTATAACCAGTTGCGCCTCACTCTCTGGATGCTTGGTCGTTATCGTGAGGCCAGTGATGCCTTCAAGAAGGCAAAGTCTCTTGGGTGGACCCCTGAGAACTCGCTACTGGTAGCGATATGACCGATCAAAACATCCTGTACTAGGATATGTTGTCCTAACTTAACAGTATAGAATCCTATCATGAGTCACGGATCAGTCCTCGCCTTTCTCCCCTCAAGTCCCGACTTGACGAACGAATCGCCGGAATCGACCTCTTGTTCCATGAGATATGCATGAATTATCTGTCTTAGTAATTCTTTCAGACTTTTGTTTTCTTGTTTGGCCCGCATCATTAGGAGCGTATGTTTTTCAGGAGTGATCTCAGTCTGTACGATTAGTATGTAACGTCCTTCATGTGACATGTCCCGTGTTCATATATGATGACTCTGGCTCTTAATTTAATGTGATATTCAAAGCATTTAAGCGCATTTTGCCAGACATTCCCATAGCGGCCAATATGATTCTCAAATGGTAGTGATCAAATGAAGTTTGATGTTTCCAAGGCCATGACAATAAAATTGTCAGACAAACTCCCCCCCGATCCCGTCTTTGATCCTCAGTATAGGCGCGCTCCAAGCAGAGGGTTTGACCTCTCGGAGAGCGATACCGTTCTCGCGGTCAAGAATGCCCTCCGATATGTGCCTGAGAAGCTGCACGAGCGTCTTGCTCCCGAGTTCTTGGAGGAACTGATGACTCGTGGTCGGATCTATGCATATCGATACCGTCCTCCCGGTGCCATCCGTGCAAAGCCCGTTGATGAATACAAGGGAATACTCGAGGCCCGCGCAATTCAAGTCATGATTGACAATAACCTTGACTTTGATATCGCTCTTTATCCTTACGAGCTGGTCACCTATGGTGAGTCAGGACAGGTCTGCCAGAACTGGCTACAATATCAGCTCATCAAAAAATACTTGGAGATCATGACAGAGGAACAGACTCTTGCAGTCATGTCCGGCCATCCCCTTGGCCTCTTTCCCAGTCGTCGTGATGCCCCTCGTGCCATATTGACCAATGGTCTCATGGTGGGTATGTTCGACACCCCCGAAGACTTTCATCGTGCACAAGCCCTCGGCTGTGCGTCGTATGCACAGATGACGGCCGGAGGCTGGATGTATATAGGTCCGCAGGGGATTGTCCATGGCACCTATATCACACTACTGAACGCTGGACGGCTCTACCTTGGAATTCCCGCCGACAAAGATCTGGCCGGCCGTGTGTATTTGACCTCCGGTCTTGGAGGGATGAGTGGTGCACAGGCAAAGGCCGTAGAGATCGCTGGCGGTATTGGTGTGATTGCGGAGGTTGACAAGAGCCGTATTGACACTCGTGAGGAACAGGGCTGGCTCTCCAAATGGTCCGGCGATATAGACCAGATCTTTGAGTGGGTTGACGAGCATCGCAAGAGTGGCGAGCCCGTATCTATTGGGTACTATGGTAACGTTGTGGACCTATGGCAATACGTTGTCGATCACAATATCTCTATTGAGCTTGCCTCTGATCAGACCTCTTGTCATGCGGTCTATGAGGGTGGATATACTCCTCAGGGTGTGACCTTTGATGAGGGGCGCAAGCTACTCAAGACCGATATTGATGAGTTCAAGCGTCTGGTGGACAAGTCACTTCGCAAACAATTTGAACTGATTCGCACCATGACCCAGCGTGGCACGTTCTTCTGGGACTACGGCAACTCGTTCATGAAGGCGGTCTTTGATGCGGGAGTAAAGGAGATCGCAAAGAACGGTCATGATACTATGGACGGATTCATCTTCCCCTCGTATGTTGAAGACATCATGGGGCCCATCTGTTTTGATTATGGTTATGGACCCTTCCGGTGGGTCTGTCTGAGCGGAAACCATGACGATCTGGTGGCAACAGACCATGCCGCTATGTCTTGTATCGACCCTGACCGTCGTGCCCAAGATCGTGATAACTACATCTGGATTCGGGATGCTGAGAAGAACCGACTTGTTGTCGGGTCACAGGCCCGGATTCTCTACGCCGATGCAGCAGGTCGCGTGAAGATCGCTCTCAAGTTCAACGAGCTGGTCCGTGAAGGCAAGGTGGGTCCGATAATGCTGGGCCGAGACCATCACGATACAGGTGGTACAGATAGCCCATTCAGGGAGACCGCAAACATTCGAGACGGCAGCAACATCACTAGTGACATGGCTCATCAGGTCTGGGCTGGAAACGCGGCCCGCGGAATGACCATGGCAGTCCTCTCAAATGGTGGCGGTGTCGGAACTGGAAAGGCCATCAATGGTGGATTCGGACTTGTTCTTGATGGTAGCGAGCGCGTTGATCGCATCATCCGCTCCTCTATCGACTGGGATGTGATGGGCGGCGTTGCTCGTCGGGCATGGGCAAGGAATGAGCATGCCATTGAGACCTCGATTGGATGGAATGAGGCAATGGCTGGACTTGGCCATATCACATTACCCTTCATTCCTGAAGAGGGTCTTGTGGAGAATCTCGTTGAAGAGGTCTTCCGCGAGAGGAAGATCAAGTAGATTTTTTTCGCATGGCGAGTACTCTACTCGCTATGTCTCACCTTTTTTTTCAGTTCTCTGTTTGCACAGATGTGTGCCTGTTGAAGTGGAATGACCTGTCCCTGTCTACTGCACTTTTCCACTATGCGAACTGCGGTCTCAAGAGATATTCTATGTCCTATTGAGACGTACACAGGTCTTTTCCGGCCTACCAACCAGATCGCCATTCCTGCTGGTCGGCCGTCTACCTCTATGACCGCTCTGTCGTCTAGTCGTTCTCTGATCTTACCTAAGAGGAGCTTCTTGGCCACGCCGATCGTCTGTATGTCGAGCTCAACTCCCACATATGAGGCAAGGCCGAACCATCTGGGATGGAGAATCCCGTTTGCGTCGATCAGGACTGGACCAGTCCCCTCCATATGCCTGAGCATATCCCCAAGAATAGGTCCCTCTCTCAGCTGGAAGAGTCCCGGGATGTACGGGGTCTCAACGACGTACTCTCCCGTCCTCACAGAGATGATCTCCGAGCTTGATAGGTCGTACGTGACCGCACATGCTGAAGCGCGGTCTTCGCTATAGGCCACGTCAATTCCTGTGACGATATCCCCTGTGAATTCTGGCATATCCGTATAGATCACTTGGCCAGCGCGTTGTACTTGTTCGCTCTTGAGCGCTTCAATAAAGTCCTCGTCAATGTTAGCTCTCATCGATTCTACATGGTATTCTAGTGACTTAGATGTATTGCAGAGAGAAGACAAGTCTTAAGTCACAGCTTGCAGCGCGGTGAATTGGCTATGATAATTGTCTGGCTCCCAAGGGGCCAGTGAAGGTGCGTACTATGACCGTGGAGATCGATGGTGAGACCCTAAGTATTGATGAAGTCGTGCGTGTGGCCCGACATGGTGAAGATGTGACCTTGACAGAGGACGCTCGGGCGAAGATTCGTACGAGTCGCAAGGTGATCGAGGATGTGCTTCGTGAAGGTCGTACTGTATACGGTGTGAACACCGGGTTTGGTGACTTGGCAAATGTATCTATTGCCGAGAACGATGTTGCCGCCTTACAGGTGAACCTCATTCGCAGTCATAGTGTTGGTGTTGGTGAACCCTTCCCGCAAGAGGTGGTGCGCGGCATGATGTTGCTACGTGCTAATGCTCTATCGAAGGGCTATTCCGGTGCGCGACTTGAGACCGTGGAGACATTGGTTCAGATGTTGAATCGTGGGGTTGTTCCTATTGTACCACAGCAGGGTTCTGTTGGTTCTAGTGGTGACCTTGCCCCTCTTGCCCACATGGTTCTTGTGATGATTGGAGAGGGCGAGGCTACCTTTGAGGGCGAGCGGCTTGCAGGTGCTGAGGCAATGAAGCGTGCGGGGATACCCACCATTGATCTTCAGGCTAAAGAGGGTGTTGCACTGATCAATGGGACCCAACCAATGAGTGCAGTGGGAGTTCTTGCTGTTCATGATGCTCTTCAGCTCTTCAAGGATGCTACTATCGCCGGTGCCATGAGCCTCGAGGCTCTTCGAGGTACTCGCGCCGCATATGACCCTCGAATTCACAAGATTCGCCCCCACGAGGGGCAGGTAGATGCAGCACAGGCACTGCTCAAGGTCCTTCAAGATAGTGAGATCAACAAGTCACACGCCAATTGTGGTAAGGTTCAGGATGCCTATTCCCTTCGTTGTTTCCCACAGGTCATAGGCGCATCTATAGACGCGATTCGATACGTCCAGAGTGTGATGGAGACCGAGATCAACTCCGCAACGGACAATCCTCTCGTCTTTCCTGAGGGTGATGTTGTATCTGGTGGCAACTTTCATGGGCAACCTGTTGCACTTGCCATGGACTTCTTGGGGATCGCCCTGTCCGAGATCGGAAATATCGCAGAGCGTCGAATCAACCGACTTGTTGATCCCAAGCTAAGTGAGCTTCCTGCGTTTCTGACCACCAATAGTGGACTTCAGTCCGGAATGATGATTGCTCAATATACGGCTGCCGCTTTAGTGTCTGAGAATAAGGTGCTTGCGCACCCTGCCAGTGTAGACTCGATTCCGACCAGTGCCGAGCAAGAAGATCATGTGAGCATGGGTACGATCGCTGCGCGAAAGGCGCGCCAGATCCTTGAGAACGTCTCCAATGTTATAGCTCTCGAATATCTATGCGCGGCCCAAGGACTTGATCTATTGGCACCATTGAGTCCCTCCGCTCCTCTTGCTGAGGCGCACAAGGTCATTCGAAGTAAGGTGGCGCCCCTGACCGATGATCGGCCACTCTATCTCGATGTTGCTAAGATACGAGGTCTCATGACCGAAGGCGCTATGGTCTCAGCAGTAGAGTCGCTGACCGGGCCACTCTATGAGCCCTGATTTCACTACGGTCCGAATTTGGTGTGTACCAGCTCACCGTTGACAATGACCGTGTGTACCAGATTCGTGGCAAACCTGTAGGCAAGGTATTCAGGATTTGGCGCATCAAGAATGAGGATGTCCGCTCTCTTCCCCACCTCAATACTGCCAAGGTCTTTTGCCCGACCGAGCGCATGAGCCGCATTTATGGTGGCTGCTGAGATCGCCTCTCGTGGGAACATCTTCATCTTGTAACAGGCAAGTGCGATGGTGAAGAACATCGACTCATTTGCGCAGTTCGGATTGAAGTCAGTTGCCAATGCTACTGGCAGCCCCATGTTGATCATGTCCCGCGCTCTTGCATACTTGGTATCTAGACTGAACGCTGTTGCCGGAAGAAGAGTGGCAATGGTTCTAGCCTTGGCCATCGCTTCCAAGTCGTCATCTGAGGCCATGAGGAGATGGTCCGCTGAGACCGCTCCGAGCTCTGCTGCCAGTCCCGCTCCTCCAAGCTGAACGATCTCATCTGCATGAATCTTTAATTTCATTCCTGCCTTCTTTGCCGCAGTAAGGATGCGTCGTGACTGTTCAATGTCAAAGACTCCCTTCTCACAGAAGACATCACAAAATTCCGCGAGGTTCTCCTTGGCCACTGCGGGTATCATCTCGTTCACTACAAGGTCCACATAGTCGTCCGTTCGCCCCTTGTATTCTGGAGGGACTGCATGAGCTCCCAGAAATGTTGTCGGGATCTCCATCGGTAGCATCTCACGGAGGCGTGAAGCGGCACGGAGCATCTTGAGTTCGTTCTCAGTATTGAGGCCGTATCCGCTCTTGACTTCTACCGTTGTGGTCCCCTGATTCAGCATGCTTGACGCAAAGGAGAATGCCTGTCTTGCCAAGTTCTCCTCAGTGGCAGCCCGTGTGGCCCGGAGCGTATTGAGAATTCCGCCTCCTGCCTCGAGGATCTCTAGGTAGGACTTGCCTGCAAGTTTCATTGCAAAGTCGTTCTCCCGTGAGCCCCCAAAGACGAGGTGCGTATGGCTATCGACAAAACCCGGCATTGCAAACATGTCTCTGAACTCGAGTGAGGGAAGATGCGGTTCTTCGGGAACCTGTGCAAGGACTTCCTCTGTGGTCCCAACAGCGATTATTCTCCCAGCGCTTATCGCAATGGCTGCGTCCTTCACTATAGAGAGTTCTTTCAGGCTCTCCCCAGTCTTAGGCCGATCAGTATTTCCTGCAAGTGTAGCTAGTTGTCCGATATGTGTGAGCAAAAGATCCGGCTTCATGATTCCCACGAGATATTGTCAGTGCTCTCCTGTTGATTTAGGTTGCGCTGTTTGCGGACCTGACACTATACTTAATATAGAGCATCTTAGCCGCTCCAGTCAGAGCGAGTTGGCCCACATGGAATATCTCATCCTTGGTTGGCAAGACATCTATAATCTGACACTTCAATTGTCGGAACGCATTGTCGAGAGTGAATACGAACCGAATGTGATCGTTGGGATCGCGCGTGGCGGTTGGATTCCTGCGCGTATCCTCTCTGATGTCCTATACACACAGACAATGTGGAATGTCCGGATTGAATATTATACCGATGTTGGTGTGCGTGGCAGGCAGCCACGGGTGACACAGCCTCTCTCAGTATCTCTTGAGGGGAAGAACATACTGCTTGTTGATGAGGTGGCTGATACTGGAGAGAGTCTCTTTCATGCCATCAAGCACGTCGAAGAACTTGGTGTATCTAATGTACGCACTGCCGTTCTCCACCTAAAGCCCTCTTCAATGATCAAGCCTGACTATTACATGCAGGAAGTCACCTCTTGGATTGTCTATCCCTGGGAGATCCGCGAGTCCATAATTGCGATCGTCCGGGAATTTCGGCGAGAAGACCCCGATCTCTCTCTAAAACAGATACGTAACAGGCTCGTCTTCAAGGTTGGTTTTGATCCCACTGTTGCCGACTACTTCATTAAGCGCCTATAGCCTGTATATGTGGTGAACACAGTGTTACTCGAAGAGTTTACCCGTGCTGGTGACCTGTTCCATGTCGGTATCACTGAGATTCAGAATCAATCATCCCTTGAGGCCCCAAAACTTGTGACCGTCGCGCATGATGCGTCTACTGATCTTCTTGCTGTACAGTTTCTCTCGGCGGAGAACATTGCGGGGCCCATTCATCTTCTCTCTGCTGTTCAAAATGCACTAAACGCATGGACCGGAGGCTATGCTATTAGCAAATCACTTGATGTAGAGATCATCCTCTATTCTTCGGCTCAAAATCAGATTGGGCGCGCCTTTGAGAGAATGGGGCTTCATGGCACTCCTGAGACCGTGGCAACAGTCCTTGTTGGTGATACTGTTGAAGCAGTTGAACAGGTTCTTGCAAAACTCGTGCAACGTATCGGCCCTGAGGTACACACCCCATTCAAGGCTGAGGATGCGCGCATTCAGCGTGTGATGGCTCTGTTCGATATTACCGACGAAGAGATCTCCATGCTTCTGACTGGGGTCTCGCTACAGGAACGGCTTGATGCGCTTGGTAGATGTGTGGCCAGTAGGGTTTCGACTGTTGCAGTTAATCTCTAACTCAATACATGTCATCACGCATTGTCATTATTGATAGGATGTCTTCTCCTGGGACAAGCACAGATACCCCTGTCCACTCGCCCACGATCTCGATCCAGAGGGTCTTGTCCGGATTATCCAGATCGACTCTTCGGTCAATGAGTCTGGCCACTTCTGTTATCACGTCCATGCTCTTCAGGTCCGAATGGCGATGTCTGACAGTGACCCTGAACGTGTCCTCCTCTCGTATCTTGTCGCGTACCTTTTCTACAGCCTCTTTGATCTGTTCGATGTCAGTAGGTACGCTCAGTTCGAGGGGAATGAACTTGATGGCAAATCTGAACTGAAACGGATTCTCTAATGCAAACTCTCGTAACTTGTGAACGACCTCAAAGGGATCTTGAGAAGTCCTGCAGGCCAGAAGTCCTGAGATATGGGTCTGATGAATCTTGAGGCCCTCGTCATCTAATAGGTCTCCGATAAAATATCGTACTTCGGACCGTGCTGCTCGCTCTCGTTCTCTTGGGCACCCAACAAGAAGATTGTATCTATTCATTCGAGAGTCCTCACATCTCTGGGAGAATTAATCGCATGGTCCAGTACTGCTGGGCCTCTATATCGACTCGCAATGCCTCGGTCAGCTGTTTCACGCTCAAGGCACCCTCACGGTACACTCTAATATTTGCAGGAGTTCCCGCCTCAACACCTATGATTGTGGAATTCTTTTCATTTTTGGAGCGTCCTCCATCTATGTACAAGTCCACCTCGTCACCGAGCTGCTCTCTTGCACTGGACACTTCAAACGGACTTGGCCCCCCGCTTCGATTGGCACTTGTACCGACAATTGGGCCATCTATTGCCTTTGAGATCCCCCGCGGAATCACATGATCGGGTATGCGTATGGCAATGCTGTTCCTCTTTCCGGATATTCTTGGTGGCAGGTCTGACTGGGCCGAGACCACAATTGTCAGTGCCCCTGGCCAGAAGAGTCGTGTAAGAGCAAGTTCGAGAGCAGTAAACTCATGGTATTGCTTGCACTGGTTCAGGTCTCCAAAGAGGAGTGGAACTCCAAGATCTGGGTTTCTGCGCTTGATCTCTATCAATCTGTCAAGGGCATCAGGGATGCGTGGGTCACATCCTATTCCATAGCTTGTATCAGTTGGATAGACGATCACACCGCCATCTCTGACTATCTCGGCAGCATGTTTTACGATATCATCCACGTTACTCTCTGTGAGAACCACGGTTTCACTAGGCATTGGCATTCATGTATTCCCCTACAAACACACATATGGCCGTTGCGATTGAAGTTTCCCGAGTCAACTAGCGGAGGTATTACTATACAGGCGGTCATTCTTGCGGCTGGCAAAGGCATACGTCTGAGGCCGATCACTCAACAGATACCAAAGGCTCTTCTCCCACTTGGTGGTAAGACACTGCTACAGCGTCTTCTCGAGACATTTGAAGAGAGTGGGATTGCCCGTGTAGCCATCGGTATAGGTTGGACGGGCGATCAGATCAGGAGTCTGGTTGACAGTCTCGACCTCTCGCTAGAGATACACATCGTTGAGGTCCCTGATTATGAGGTGGGGCCGCTTCAGACACTGGTGACCACCGGTATGGCCCTTCCACCTGAACCCACTCTTCTCTGCCCAGTCGACTATGTTGTTCCTCCTAATGTTCTAGACCTCGTTCTTGCAGGCTGGTCCGAGGCTCAATCTGCTTGCATACTCCAGCTTGCGGTGTACAAGGGTGATCATGGTGCAGTAGTCCATGGTACCGCTGATGGCTCCCTCACAGGAGTAGGTCATCCCGTGTCTGATGGCCCTATTGTAGGGCGGAGTGCCATGGCTCTCATTCTCACCTCTCGATTCTTGGAGATGTGTCAGCGGTCCCTGACAGCAGGTCAGACCTCGGTCTGGAAGGTGATCAACAAGGCTGTGGAGACGAGAGAATGTACACGTTACATACAGGTCCCCCCGACATGGGTTGACATCGATCAACATAGTGACCTCCTCCGTGCAGCCGAATCACTGGTAACGCATATGCCTGGTTCTATAGACGGGCTTGTCGTCCCCGCAGATGATACGTATGAGATTGGCACGACTCTAGAGATCGGCCCTAGAACGGTCTTTGAGCAAGGTGTGCAAATAGTCGGACCTGCCTATGTTGGTTCTGCAAGTACTATTGGCAGGAACTGTGTCATTGGTCCTAATGCGTTTCTCGAGTCGCGAGTCACACTCGGGGCTGATGTGACGGTCAGTAACACGTACCTGTATCAAGGTACTACCATTGCATCAAATAGAAAGGTACAACATTCCATCGTCATCGGAAGAGATGTCATTCATGTAGGCGATTGATATGACGAGCAAGTTCAGATTACGTAGAGTCTTCCGTGGGGTCGTCTTAGCAATAGCGCGTCCTCTTGTTCGTGTCGGTGTGAGACCTGATACGGTGACCTACTTCTCATTATTTACAGCGCTTCTGGCCGCTCTTGCTCTACTTCTGACCCATAATGGGTTCCTCTATGGCATTCTTGTCTTTATCACGGGGCTCCTCGATGGAGTTGATGGTGCAGTTGCCCGGCTCGGAGGGCGAAGCTCACCTGCTGGCCCCTTTATTGACTCGGTCATCGATAAGGTGTCCGAGACCCTGATCATCCTTGCAGTGGCTCTGACATATCCCTCACAGATGTTCTATGGAGTGAGTGTTCCAACCCTCTCAGTTCTCTGTGTAAGTGGCTGGCTCCTGACAAGTTATACCCGCTCCCGTGCCGAGAGTCTTGGGGTCACCGATCTTAATGTGGGTCTGGGGGCCCGTTCAGAGCGCTTGTTCACCCTCTTCCTGTTCTCCGTCTTCGACTTGGTCGATCTCGGTCTTGTTGTTGTCACACTCCTAGGTATATCGACTGCAGCCTATAGATACCATCATTATACACGGGAGATCGCTCAGGCTTCAGTGACTGACGCATAGAACCTCTGCACGGAAGATACCATTATACTTAAGAGTAGGCCATTGCAGGGCGCAGCATCGACTACAGGTGGCAAGTAGACAATGGCCAAGTTCAGAGCAGATCATTACATTATTGCAGAATTCGAAACAATCACAGATCTTGTAGGGGATGCCAGTAAGGTCCTTGAGGCTCTAAAGGAATTGCCTCAGTTAAAGGACTTGGCAATGGTCTCTAAGAGGCTTGAAATGACTCATTGGCAGGAGATCCAAGGCCGAATTGACATACCTGAGGGGTCAAAGGCATTTTGGGCGATGATTAAGAAAGAGATTACCGAACGGGAACCGTATAATCTCTTTATCCGAATCGATGTCAATGCAGAGGCTGACGATATCGATGCCGCCCGAGCAAAGATCAAGAAATGGGTCGAGGATGAATGGGTTCCACGAATCCAGAAACGGATTCCTCTGAAGACAGTCAAAGTGTTGCGTCCTGAAGAGATCTATATGCCCAAGTTGGCTTAGACTTATTCAGAAACGGACAGAATATAGATATTATTTCCGGCGGCTTGGACAATCTCTGTCCTGCCGTCGCCATCTACGTCGCCGTACCCGATCAGGGACTCGGCGGATTTACTTCTTGTCTTGATTGTGTACTCTTCAATAAGTCTGCGTCCATCGAGAGAGAAAATGGTCAAGAGTGAATTGGTCTGGCTGACGATGGCCTGTCCCGGTGATGCTGATTCCTCAAGGATATTACCGATCTTGACCGAGCTCACAGTCCCTGGGGCACGAACATTGTCATAGAACTCTATTCCATTTGGCCCGGGACCAAATACGGAAATATTCTTTTTCATGATCGCTACAATCTCATCATAACGGGATCCTGTGATGCTTCCTGTGGCAACAATGTCGATAGGTGCGCGAGCCTTGATCTTACCCCTCTCATGAAGTCTGTCGTCAGCATATTGGTAGAAGAAGATGTAGCTGCTCGCATCGCCATAGACGAACTGAGTATAGGGCACTCCTTTATTGCGGTATGGTTCGATTGAGAAGACCGGATGTTCCACGACCTTGTGCGCCAGTTTGTCAAGTGCTCCACCATACCATCCAAAGCATCTCAGTGCATTGTCATCTGTTGCAACGATGACCTCGGTCTTTTCATCTCCTATGACGTTCGTCACACAGATCGCAGTCGGAAGGGTTCCCAGAGGGCACTCGCATCTACTGATGATCTTGTCTTTCTGAAGGCTGATCACTCGCATTTTATTATCGAGATTGCCCATGACCAGATCCGTGTGCGCATCACCTGTGACATCTCCCACACCAATGACTGTGACCGGAGGAATTTCATTCACTTGGATAAGGGTTGAATAGGCCCCATCCGTCTCGAGACTCAAGACTCTTATGTCTGATTTGATCGTTGTAATGACAAGCTCGGCTCTTCCGTCACCTGTGACATCAATGACATTAAGTGAAGTGACCGCTTCTTTTAGACTAATGGCGGATATAATGTCTAGGTGAGCCACAGGAGAGCACCTCAATCTCAATGGTGGTGGTGATACGCTGGAGAGAAGTGGGCGGAATTTAAGAGTTATTCCGTTACATAATGGTGTAGTCTTGTTTCTAGCACGCAAACAAGAATCATACATTGCGAGTGGCAAGATCATGGAAGAGCATGGCTCCGGTGAATCGCCCAATTCACCTGTACAATGGAATATTTCAGCAGTGCAACTGGCCGAAGAGATCAATGCCTTCATCTTTGAGTTTCGGTCATTTACTCCTGAATGGTTTGCGGAGGTCAAATTTCATCTGCTCCGTGGCCCAGGTCTGACCAAGGATGGGCGATTGGAGTTTTGTGATGTTGCAATCAAATCCAAGCTCTGCCCAAAGTGCGATCTGTTGTATGAGGCCAAGAAATGTCCACTCTGGTATCGACTATTCAAGACCGTGACTTGGAAAATGGTTGAGCGAGCTCCGCCCTGTATCCGATTTGCCTTTCTCAAACACAACATCAAGACCGTTGTTGACTACCTTGTTGCTGTGAACCTGCTCAGTCCTCCCTTTTATCGCAAAAGGCGCGCCCCCTCTTGTCGTATGATGAAACGGTGGAATCTCTGTGAACCCGATGAATACTGTCGCGCAATGACTACCGGAAACACAGCCGAATATCTCTCCGCACGTGAACATGTCAAACTCTCACGGCATCTAGAACCACATGAAGGCGATTGACCAACTCATCTTATATGGCGCCAAATGCATACTCCACTACCTGTTGAGAGTGAGACTCATGCGAAGCTCAGGCGATTCTGCACAAGGACTCAGTGATTCTGATACAGAAATGATCCAGATGATTCGAAAGACCGGCTTTCGAGAGTCCGCCATACGCGAGGCTCAGCAGGTCCAGAACGAACAATGGTCTATCATTGTACGAGCACTCGCTGAGCATGATCACATGGTCTCTTTAGGCAGGTCGTACACTCAACAGAAGACCATCAAAGATCCCGTCCATGGAGCGATCATCTTTGCTCCTTGGGAACTCGATATCATTTCAACTTGGGAGATGCAGCGACTTAGATATGTCAAACAGCTTGGTCCAGCACATCTTGTCTATCCGGGAGCCACTCATACGCGGTTTGAACACAGTCTTGGTACCAATTTTCTTGCACAAAAATGCATTCGAGTGGTGAGTTATAGTGATGACTCGGGGGCTGGTGATTTCCGGCCATTGGCCGATCTTCTCGATGAGTATCACCAGAAGATCTTTCGTGCAGTGGCTCTTCTCCACGATGTTGGTCATCCACCAACTTCTCATACGATTGAGCCTGCTATAGAGTCTTGGTCCGGATTTGGTCACACGCAACTTGGCGAGTTCCTGATATTGCACACGCATCTGACCGATGTCTTGAAAGATAATGACATCACCCCTCTTGATGTGGCCGATGTGATTCATGGTCGCGGGAAAGATGCTCTCTTGAGATTGATCACAGACTTTGTAGACTCACCTCTTGATATTGATAAGACCGACTATCTGATTCGTGATGCCCACTTCAGTGGTACTGAGCTTGGCCTTTTTCCGGCTGAACGAGTGCTTCTCACCAGTCGTGTAATTCGTGAAGACTCGGAGTACAAGCGTGCCTTCATGCTAAAGGCCATTCACTCACTGGAGGCATTGATTCTGAGCCGGAACTGGATGTTCAGTGATCTCTATCTGCATCATACAGTACGTATTGCAGAGTCTATTATCAACAAGGCGACCTATCTGCGTCTTCGTGAGGAGGATCTCTCACCGACGGAGGTCATTGGTCTCTTTACGCGGATGACCGACGAGGGGCTCTATCACTGGCTCTCGGAGTCCGCGTCGTCACTTATCCGCGAATTCGTTGCACGAATTCTTCACAGGCGCCTCTTCAAGGTCGTGCTCTCTCGAAGGCTGTCTTCGTTCCCTCAGGATGTTCAGGATCTGTTTCGGAAGGCATCGCACAATATGCAGGTACTCCTTGAAATCGAACAGGAATTACATGCTGTGCCAGGTGAGATCGTGCTTGATGTGCTTGATCCCAAACTTGGCGAGACCGAGATGCAGCAGATCCCTCTTCTTCGTGGTATAGATACAGGCCATCAAGAGATTGTACGTATGACTGATGTCGAGGAGGCCCAGCCTCTTATTCATATACTTCAGCAGCAAAAACAGACCATTCCCAGTGTACGTGTATACTCGACATCCAAGCTTGCCGATGTGATCTCCAGCAAGTTCGATAGAGAGTTTCCCTCAGAGCGCTCTTTCCAGTCTATTTGAGGTGTCGAAGAGATGTTTGGCTGCGGTTCTCACCGCCTTCAATCCATGAAGGATGTATATGATTCCATAGATTGCTTCTACAAGAGTTCCCTTGTCATGGTCGATCTCTGACTTTTTAGCGACTGGCGGATCGAAGTGGATACGGTTCTCGTAGAGCCTCCACATGTCGCACAGTGCTGCAAGGTTTTCATTACTCACCAACTCTGCTCGCTTCTGGGTGAGCTTTCCCACTTCAATGACATCGGGTGACCATAGATAATCCAATATTGCAAGGGATATGGCAGCATCTCCAACAAGTGCAAGCGACTTGGCAAACTCGCTCATCATCACAAGTGAGGAGAGGATCTTGCAATCAATTCTTGGATCTCCATCTCTACAATAATGTGCCTCCAGTTCAAGGAACAGGTTCTTCGTGCTGGGCTGGAACAGTGCGATGGCCAATAGTTCACCATCCCCAAGCGAAACACCAACTGTGTCTTCGAGATGGTGCCTGAGTTCGGACTCGATCCGTTTCACAGCATCTTGGATTGTAACAAGGCGTTTCGTCCATCGCGAGAGTTTTTCCAAAGTCCTCGTGTTTTCTTGTGGTGTTCCCGTTAATGACTCTTGAATGACTCGCACGAGCTCTTCGAGTCTTTGTACGATGTCTATCCGTTCCCATGGGATTCGTGTTGTAGGTTCTATCACAAGAGGCCTCTCCCGGGAATATAGTGCGTAATGGTCGTCTGACGGGCCTTGTGTCTGTGTATATAGATTGCAGTGACCGCATAGTCGTTTGACAGTAGGCTAAATGCCAGCCCGATGACTGGCGGAGCATTTGATAGGTCGAACACAACATTTCTGTCCGGAATCTCCTCAAGCAGTATCTTTTCCACAAACGCATACGTTGCCATGAGGTTGCCCGGAATCCCTCCATCATAGTATCCTGCAATGTCCTTTGGCACCTCGTCCCAGATGCCCTCCCATCGTTTGGTAGTCCCATCTGGAACGTGCCTCGTGAGATCTTTAGTGACCCCTTTTCCAAACCTCTCCTTCTCAACTACCAGTCTGAGTCTGTTGAAATGCTGTTCCGCCTCTCGTGTAAACCAGTAGACCAGTGATCGAACCTCCTCGGGTCTTGATACTGATGATATGACGGTTGTACTTCGAGTCACGTTCAATACTCTTCGGACAGCCTGTGTAGCATGAGGTGCTAAGGAAAAGACCCTTTGCTGCGACTCTTTCCTGCTGACAATTATTCCTGCCTCCTCAAGGTGTTTCGTGTTAAAGTATAATTTCGGATCGGTGACTGTCATCTTTCCAACTCGTTTAGCGCCTCTCAGTCTTGCCTGTTCTATCATGTCTTCTCGAATCTTCTCTCTCAGCTCGCTCCCTGTCTTCGGTCCCTTCTCGATCTCCTCTAGAATTATGCGTCTGGCACGGACACTCTCGACCTCTCGAAGGATCACTTTATCGGCAGTTTCCCAAAACACCTCTATTTCGCCTCGAAGCAATATAACCTATATTGTTCATATATGTCTTATGCCGTCCAGGGCCTATTTTTCGCCTTCTATAAAATACCTGTCGATACAAAGCAAATAAGGATCGCTGGCCTCTGCTAAACTGGCTGCCTACTTCCATTCCGTTGGGAAATTTTTGGCATATCCAACATACATATATCAAGTATTTGTTTAGTATAAAGTGGCGATATCCTGACAAGGCTTAAATACGTGAAGCTGTATCATTAGATAGAGTTCTGTGAAGCTGTGGGCAAAGAACTTGATTTCTTATCCACGTACAAAAAAACGAAGAGGACCGAATCAAAATGGCAGAAGACGAGTTTCTTGGAGCCAAGCCGATTGTCATTGACAATGGTACTGGCTTAAGCAAGAACGGGTACGCGGGTGAGGACCAGCCACGAAGCGTCTGGCCGACGCTCATTGGCTATCCACGTTACGAGAGCATCATGACTGATGTTGATCACTACACACGTGACTACTACATCGGTGAAGAGGCTATCAATCTACGTGGTGTGCTACGTCTGGTCTACCCCATCTCACATGGTGTCATCGACGACTGGGACGCCATTGAGAAAATCTGGAGCTACACATTCTACAATGACCTTAAGGTCGATCCGAGCGAGAGCCCTGTTCTCCTCACGGAGGCACCTTACAACCCCCGAGAGAACCGAGAACGCATGGCCTCAGTTATGTTCGAGACCTTTGGTGTACCAGCAGTGTATGTTGCCACTCAGGCAGTCATGTCACTCTATGCATCAGGTAGAACCACTGGTCTGGTCGTGGACTCAGGTGACGGTGTTACTCACATCGTACCAATCTACGAGGGCTTTGTAATTACTCATGCTGTCCGTCGTATTGACCTCGCAGGCCGCGATATCACCGAGTACCTCCGAAGACTGCTCCGGCAGAGAGGCTACTCATTTGTTAGTGGTGCTGAGAAAGAGATCGTCCGTGACATCAAGGAGAAACTGTGTTACGTCGCTAAAGACCCCGAGCAGGAACGCATTGTTGCCGACTCTGCTGGTGTTGACAAGCAGTACATGCTCCCTGACGGTGAAACAATCACTGTAGGTGCCGAGCGATTCCAAGCTCCCGAGCTGTTCTTCAATCCGAGCGCTATTGGTCTTGACACAATCCCACTTGACGAGCACATCGTTGAGTCGATCAAGGCTTGTGATGTTGACCTGCGCCGTGACCTCTACGCAAACATCGTACTCTCAGGTGGTTCAACCATGTTCGATGGTCTCAAGGAACGACTCCTTAACGAGATCTCAGAACTTGTACCCGAGAATGTCGAAGTCCGTATCATCGCACCTCCCGAGCGTCAGTACTCAGTCTGGATCGGTGGAAGCATCGTCGCCTCCCTGAAGACCTTCCAGAATGCTGTTTGGGGTTTCCCGGCAGCCTGGTAAATGTGGGTTTCCAGGAAGGAGTTCGAAGAGGCGGGCCCAGAAGTCATCCATCGCTGTATCTAAGCGTACCCTAGTATACGAAGGAATGCCAGCAAGGCGTTCCTTCACCAATCTCTTTTTTGTTTTGCAGAATGATTGCATTTTACCTGATAAGATTATGAGGGCTCGTGACACGTACAATACTGAGGAATCCAGCCATGAATGTGGACACTGATCCCCACAACGCGGAGCGAACTGGTGGTCAGCGTAAGCGCCGGAAGTATATCCCCCATCTGGCCGAGTTCTACTTCAGACCCACATTTGATTGGACAATGGACGAAGCGCGTAGGCTCTATGAACAGGCACCCTCCCATGTAGGACCCTTTGAGATTGACACGGTCAACTTTGAGGACTGTGTATCAGGTATGGCCCGGATGCCACAGGAATCCGTAGATCTTGTGATTGCAGACCCCCCCTTTGGTATCGACTTTGATGGGCGGAGTGGGGTCTATAATCGGGATAGTTCTTTTGTGATCGAAGGGTACGGTGAGGTGTCAGAGGAGTATGAGGACTTCACCCAGAGATGGCTGCAAGAGGTAGCACGTGTCTTGAGTCCGACAGGATCGGCTTACATCTTCAGTGGATGGACCAATCTAGAGGCAGTGCTCACCGCCGCGCGTATTGCTGGCCTCCACATACTCAATCATCTTGTCTGGCACTATTCATTCGGAGTCTACACCCGGAAGAAGTTCGTCACGAGTCACTATCATATTCTTCTGCTTGTCAAGAGCGATGATGATTACATGTTCAACAAGATTGAGAACTATCCTCAAGATGTCTGGATCCTAAATAGGCCGTACCATCATGGACGTGCAAAAAATGGGACCAAGCTGCCAGTGGAACTTGTGCAACGCTGTATAGACTATTCTTCCCGGCCGGGTGATCTTGTATTTGACCCGTTCATGGGCAATGGTACAACTGCTGTGGCTGCAAAGGGCAGTTATCGTCACTTTCTTGGGTTTGAACTCAATCCACAACTTCGGGAGATAATTGACAGTGCCGTCCTGAAAGTGCGGCCCGGCCAGTTCTATGTTCCATACTCTGAGCGACTACCCTCTATTGAGGAGCTTGCACGCCAGTATCCACGTGCGTACAAGGAGTATCTTCGTAGAGAGAGTCTATCTGGTAAGATAGAGGAGGTCGAATAATTGGCTGATGATCTGTTCCGTCTAATCATGGAAGAACGAGATAGGCTCGGTGATGTGGTCTCGTCCAGCGACATCTTTGACCGGCAGTTCGGTTCAGAATTGGCAGCATGGGAACTTCAGTTGCAACGCGAGTTCAGAGAGCATGTTCACGGGCGGATCTATAGATTTCGAGGTTTTGCCCATTATACTCGCGACACCTCGTTAATCATGCTCACGCCAAGTCCATGGTTGGCAGATGGTGTCTTCATCTACATTCGCAGGGAACAAGAGCTCCCCCCTGAGGGCGGGTATGTAGAGATCACTGGTCAGCGCATTGTTGCCCCGGGGCCACTTCAGAAGACAAACACAACACTCGAGGCTTTTACAGCCGATTCTATTAAGATACAGCAGCTCGATTTTGTGAGAGAGGTGCGTCCTCCTTTCACACTCAAAGAGTTGTCCTCTCTCTTATTCGAACGGGTGGGAATGGCTGAGGCAAGTAAGAGAGTCTTTGCTCTCTTGTTTGTTTCAAGCCCTCCCTTTGAGGGTACTGTTGGTGGTCTCACTGCCGGAATTCAGGCGCTGGCATCAAAGGCTCAGGTGAAACGCCTGATGACCTTCATGCGACGAGTATTACCCCCCACTCTTCGTGGACGCTGGAGTGCCTATCGTACCGTCCGTGGTGTTCGCGTATCTACTCCTAAGATCTGGCGTCTGGATACTGGTTCCATCTCGGCGGCGCGATTAAGACAGCTCGCGTTGAAGCGTAAAGATCCATTAGGCTTTCAAGAGGTCTCAGTAGGTGCGCTTACTGGTACTGGTACCTCTGCTCTTCCAGATGTCCCGATGGCCCTGACCTCCGAAGACTTTTGGATCGAGACCCGCAATGCCGAGGAACTGCGTCTTCCCATTCTCAAGTCCGCAATCACATTTCAGTTGTTGGCGCCATCGGTCACTCGACGCTCTGTTGACTCCTCTACCAAACATATTCTGGATCGTCTGGAACGACTCCAAGACTCCTTTGGACTGGACGCTACTGCCCTCTCTCGTGGTGGTGTCCTAGATGCAGATGCTCTGGGACGGCCATTGAGCGCACTACGCCTGGCCCGGTC
Organism: Candidatus Thorarchaeota archaeon; assembly: GCA_021498125.1. Lineage (NCBI taxonomy): Archaea > Promethearchaeati > Candidatus Thorarchaeota > Candidatus Thorarchaeota archaeon. The sequence goes on from JAIZWL010000003.1 coordinate 109,052, forward strand.
TTCAGCACGTGCGGACTGGAAAGAGAAGATCACTCTGAGGGAGCTAAAGCATGCATGGAATAGGGTACTGGAGCCTGCTCTCAAGGAGTATCTTGAGATCACAGCCCTGCACAAGGAGGCCGAGACCGAGTGGGGTGGTGCTCAGAAATTTGAGAGACTGAATACTAAGGTGCTACGTGCGTTAAAGCGTCTTGATCCCGGGAAACGTGGTGGTCTTGGTCCTACTCTTGATGAGATTGCTGCGGAGGCCTCTGTGGAGCGTCATACCGCTGCTGAGGCATTAGAAAAAATGAAAGACTCGGGTGTAGTGTATGAACCACGCCCGGGTCATTATAGGCTTGTATAGATGGATCACTCTAGCGCCTTGAGGAAGTCCTCTGGTTCATTTCCTTCCTCAATAAGCTCGATCTCCTGAACACCGACTCGCTCAGCATCGTACTGGCGTGCCAGAATTGTGCCGTCGAACTTTTCACGAGCAGATGCATCTTTTCCGCGCCAGACGAAGATATCATCCCATGTGTCCAAGATGAAGACATCATCGCTCTTTAGGGAGTCACGTGACAACGGTACCTCTGCAAAGAAGGTTTCATCCTCTTGTCGATGTACTCTCCAGAGCTTGTACTCTCTCTTCTCAAGCTGAACTTTTCTCAAGATTCCTTCAGTATCTTCATCCGTGAGTTTAAAGTCATCAAAGAGTGCCTTGAACGATTCTGGTTCATTGCCTCCCTCGATGCGGTCAATATCTGCTTCTCCCTTGCGGGCGGTGTCACGCATCACGGCAGACGCCGCAGTGAGAAACTTTTCATCGACAGTTGAATTCGGACCTATCCAGAGATAGATCTTCAATCCTGCATCTACAAGGTAGCAGTCTCCTCTTCCAAAGGTCCCGGGATTTGGCATCTTGACAAGTCGGCCTTTCTGGATATGGTACACTGTTGGTTCGGGCATGTTTCTCCACAGTACTTTTCTCCCATTAAATCATGTGTGAATGAATGGAATACTATTAAGTTTCCACAGGAGTGTTCAACTATGCCTGAGCTTCCTGAACTTGAGGTCATCGCCCAAAAAATAACGGCACAACTGGCAGGAGCGAGAATCAGTCGCGTCCTTGTCCGGGAGCCACTTCTCATCTACGGGATAGTACCGGATGATTTCATTGCAAGAATTGAAGGAGCTGTTCTGCACAAGGTTCATGCTGACGGGAAGTTTCTTGTGTTCTTGCTAAATGGATTACGTGCGGTTGTCACCAATCCAATGTTGACCGGGCGATTCACAATTTCAGAGAACCAGCATGCAGGAATAAAGAAGTATGGCTATGCTCTGATCTTTGAGAATCATATTGCTCTAATCTTCTCCGACTCAAAACGCATGAGCCGCACATACCTCGTTAAAGGTGATAATTATAGTAGTGTTTCAGGATTTGAAGACCGTGGCCCGTCGCCTCTTGATCCGGAGCTGACTTTCGACAGATTCCACGAGCGACTTCGCAAGTACCGTGGGCAGATCAAGAATGTCCTACGAAATCAACGGTTTGTGAAGGGAATTGGGAACGCCTATGCTGATGAGATCCTGCTCTATGCTGGAATTCTCCCGTTCAGGGAATGCGCCACATTCTCTGATGAGGAGGTTCAAGCTCTGTATTCGGCGATGCGAATGGTGCTTCTCCGGTATCGTGAATTATTGAGCAGGAAGACTCTTGATGAGCTTGCAAGTCACAAGCGTGACTACCTGATGATTCACGGGCGTGGCGGTGGAATCTGTCCCCTCTGTGGTGGGCGCATCTCGGAGATCTCAGCGAATCGCATCAAGACTAATTATTGTCAGACATGTCAGACCTGAATCGCAACAATAATCAGAGAGAAGCAAACATACTGATGGAATGGAGGTCTGCGATTGGACTCATGGGAACTGGATTTTCTGAAAAGTATCGTTCAGTTAGATACCAACAGTACTGAGCAGAAGAACTATGCAGAATGTGCAGAAGTGGTCAAGTCCTTTTGTGAAGATGCTGGACTACGTGTAGAGATTTTTGACCCTGAACATGATGGCAAGCATCAGCCTAATGTGGTTGCAACAATGGATGTTGGTGCAGACAAGACAGTTCTTCTCTGTACACACTATGATGTAGTTCCAGCAGGGGATGTGGAGGACTGGACCTTCCCGCCTTTCGATATTACTGTAAAGGAAGATCGTGTATACGGTCGTGGAGTGACCGATGACAAAGGTAATGTTGTTGCAGCAGTCAGCGCTGCTAAGGAACTCATTGCAAAGGGATCATCTAAGGTCAACCTGAAGATTCTGATATCCCCAAATGAAGAGATTGGTGGGATATGGGGAATTGACTATCTGATTAATGGGCCTCCCAAGATCAGGGGCGATTTTGCAATAGTCGTCGACTCGGGTCCAAATTACATCAGTATTGGAGCCAGTGGTATTCTCGCTGGGACGATCACAGTCCATGGTACGCAAGGTCATGCAGGTTATCCCTTTGCCTTCAACAATGCAATACATCTCTCTATTCCCCTGCTAAATTCACTGCTGGACTTTGTAGACATTCGTCGAAAGGTGACCTCCTCACTACCAGCGCCTCCTGGAAGTCCTTACCAGACACTGTGGGGTCGTTTCTCGATCACTATGTTCCATGCTGGCAGTAAGACCAATATTATTCCCGGAACCGCCGATATCTCCTTTGACTGTCGACTTATTCCTGAAGAGGATCCCGAAGAAGTGGCCCACAAATTAGAGAAGTTCGTAGCGGAAGTCACAAGTGACATTGGTATTGAGACCGAAGTGAACTTTATTACCAAGTCAAAGGGCTGGTCGTCCGACCGTGAGAATCCTCTGGCAAAGAGCTTTGTATCAGCAGTTCATGAAGTTGCGAGTCCAGACCTACCAATTGCCGCAGATCTTGGTGGTAATGACGGTCACTATTTTACGAAAGTAGGGATTCCCACAGTCTGTTATGGCACGATAGCTGAAGACACACATTTCCACGGTGTTGATGAGTTTATGCGATTCTCGGACTACGAAAAGGTCAAGAATGCGCTCATTCGATTTGCGGAGCTGTGTGAGTGATTGTCTGATCTGTCTGACCTTGAGATCGGTGTGCCCGGGCCTTTCCTTCCTCCTTGGGAAAATGTGATGAAGAACGCCCAGGTCATCGACTCCCTTGGTTATGACAGCATGGCTTTCCCCGACCACTTTGCAGGTTTTATTCCTGAGAGCCTCTGGACTACTGATATCACTCCACTTGCTCTCCTTCAGTCATCGCCACATACCTATTATGAGCTGTCCTCAATCATGGCGGCATGTGCCGTCCTGACCAAGAATGTCAAGATTATTTCCGCAGTAACCGAGCCTCTTCGGCGTCATCCTGTCCTCTTAGCCCAGACATTTCTGACACTTGACCATATTAGTCAAGGTCGAGCAATCATGGGCATTGGGGCGGGAGAGGCTGTGAATGTCACGCCCTATGGGATAGACTATTCCGCGCAGGTGGGAAAGTTACGCGAGGCACTAGAGATTATTCAGCTCCTCTGGTCCACTGATACTCCTCTTGATTACAACGGTCGCTTTTGGCATCTGAAGGATGCAGTCCTCTCCCTTCGGCCACTTGTCCCTAACCAGCCTCCCCCGATCTGGATTGCGGCTCATGGACCAAAGATGTTGGAGATTGCAGCGCAATTTGGTGATGGCTGGATTCCCACGCTTCTTCGTCCGACTGATTATAGACAAAGACTTGCCACCATTGAGTCACACCGGAAGCGTCTTGGGCGAGAGAATCCATTTACTCCTGCGCTCTGGAACTGGTTTGTCTTGGATAATGATTCTGCGGAACTTGAGCGTCTCATCCATACCCCGCTTGCCCGAGCAATGGCCCTTCTCTATCCTGCTTCCGAATGGCGCCGATTGGGTCATGCGCATCCTTTCGGTGAGGACTTCTATTCACTCCGTGATTATATTCCAATGGGGATGTCCCGTGAGACCGCACTTGCAGCAATAGATGAGGTTCCTGATGACGTATTGCACGAGTTCTATTATGTTGGTGACGCGGAATCTATTATCCAACAGCTTGAAGACTTCGTGCATGTCGGTCTCAGGCACATCATCATTTGGAATGTCACTGGAATGTTCGATCTCAACAAGGCTCGTAGTTCTAACAAGATTCTGAAGGAAGTACTCCGCTATGTCAAAGGCTAAGATTGTTCTCCTGACTCATAATCCTCACAAGATCGAAGAACTCACTCCTCTCTTTAGGAGGTTTGATGTAGATTTTGAGACCACATCACTGGAGAAATTCGAGATCCGCTCCGACTCGGTGGAAGAGATTGCACGAGTTGCTGCACTCTCAGCCTTCAAAGAGCTGGGGCGACCTGTTGTCCTCGATGATACCGGATTCTTTATTGATGCACTTAATGGATTTCCCCGTTCATACCCCGCCTTTGTGCTTGAGACCATTGGACGCGCCGGAATTCTCAAGTTAATGAAGGGTGTAGAGGATCGTTCTGCGCGATTTATTACAGCAGTGGGATATACCCAAGATGGGGTGACGGCAACGACCTTTGTGGGCGAGATGCCTGGAGTGATTGCTCTTGAAGAAGCAGGTAGTGGCGGTTTCGGGTATGATCCGATTTTCATCCCAGAACGGTACGACCTCACTTATGCCCAACTCTCCTTTGAAGAGAAAGTGGCGATCTCTCATAGAACTCGTGCATTTACTAAGTTTCTCCAATGGCTCAGTTCAACCAATTCTTAAGGAATCATTTGTATCTGTGATTTGGTGGTCATCTTGATTGTCAGTGAGGATACTATCAAGGCACTTCGAGAACTAGGTCTGACCGAATATGAGACCGCAGCTTATCTAGTTCTTGTTCGAGGTGGACAGATGTCCGCCTCAGATGTCAGTCAAAAGTCAAAGGTTCCATACTCGCGAATCTATGATGTTCTTGGTCGTCTGGAGGAGAAGGGGTTCATTCAGGTCCAGCGCGGTCGTCCTACAATGTATGTGGCCAAAGCCCCTGTTGAGGTAGTAAAAGTAGTTAGGCTCTCTTGGGAGGAGCGACTTGATCGATCATCAAAGGCGGTCATTGATGAGCTACAACCACTATATGAACGTGAGACCAAGGTGACAACCCGTGATGTCTTTGTCATTCATGGTCGGGCCGCCATACTCTCACGTGCGTTAGCAATGATCGAATCGGCCCGGGAGGAAATCAAGCTCTCTCTACCAAGTCTAGATATGTCCATTGAGGAACTTGATGCGGTTGTTGAAAAAATGCTTGATGTAAAGGCGCCACATGTGTATATTCTCACATCGCATGTAGACGAGTCGATCAGATCCTCTATCCCCCCACGTTATGAAGTACGTACTCGTGATCGAGTCTTTGGGGCTGGACTTGTCTGTGACACACGAGAGACCTTGATCATGCTTACAGGAGGCAATGAGAATCAGTTCTTGGGTGTCTATTCGAACCACGTCGTGTTCGCCTCAATGGCAGGTGCATATTTTGACTCCCTCTGGACCGATGCCGTTCCCCTACGCGCTTAAATCAGGTGATTCTTAGTATAACCTATGATGGCACTAGTGACAGAACGGCGGATAGCATTTTGGAGGATGACCTGATGACCATTATACCTGAAGACCCGCCTCTTCAGCAGCGATTATCTCCTTCAGCATATGCCCTTCTCCAGACAGTCCAACGCCTTGAGGATGGGCAAGAGGTAGTTCCCTTTCAAGGGGTAATGGAACTACAGCAGATACAAAAAATGGTCTCGACCTATCGCGGCAGTCTGCATACCGGCTTACTTGCGCGATTACGTATATTGTTTGAACGCAGTAACGATGTAATTGTCACTCAACGTGAACTCTTTACGTTGATCGCAGAAGTGTGGCTGAAGAACATATCCCGACTCTCATCCTCTGAAGTCGAGGTCATGAAGGCAATAGTTGAAACACCCTCTGTACAGATCAGCGATCTCTCTAAGGCCATAGGGCTGTCCTATGCTCAGGTGCGCCGAGCCATCAGTCATCTCTCCGAGGCGGGGATTATACGAATCGGAGGCATTCTTAACCATCAGGCCATCGGACTGGCTCGTTTTCTCATTATCCTTGAGAACCCCACCCTCATCTTATCTTCTCCGTATGTTGAGAAAGTGCTTTTTGCTGATGGTCCTACATCTCTTGTCTTTCTTATTGTTTCATGTCCTCGTGACCATATTGACGAACTCTCTGCGCTGGTACGTTCCCTTCGGAGCACCTCTGATAATGCAACAATCTGGCGGCTATCATCAGGCAGGCTTCACTTCTCTAACATCTATTATAATCGACAGGCCGGAGCTTGGGACATAGATCAAGTGCATTTTCGACTTCAACTACGTCACGAGCGAGACTCCGTGGCTACCAGTCGTTTCTATGAAGATGCAGTCAAACCCGTGCACATCACAAAGTCAGATGCGCTCTTAGTCGATGCCCTGAGAAAGAATTACAATGCTTCTGCCATAGATATGGTTGAAAAAACAGGGCTCTCCGAGTCCACGGTCTTCAAGCGTCGTGTTGCATTGACGCGCGATTCAGCTCTTGTCCTTCCACGGGCACGGATTACTATCCCTAGTCTGAGCGAGCGACTTCTGCTTCTCCTCTCTACTGATGCAGTTCCTGCTATCAGCCATGCATGGTCTCATCTGCCGTTAAGTTATAGATCAAGGATATTCAATGTCGAGAATGGCCCGCAGACACGGGCCATCATGCTTGCGGCCTTACCGCCAGGAACAGGCTGGCAACTGTCAAAGATAATACTTGAGGAGACCTCTGCTATCGATCAGTTGTCCGTTCACGTTCTCTCCGCCGCAAGCGACCAGCAGCTCTCTGTTGCCTCAATGTTTAACACTCGTACAGCCTCTTGGCGTTGGAATCAGGGTGATTTTTTGGATGTGCGCGGCTATGCTATTGTGCGACGAGAGGCCAATCCCACTACTATTCCAATAGACCTTGCAACCTGATTGGCCATAGTCAAAATGGTTATGAGGTCGGACACGGCATCAGAGTACAGAATGTTTGAGATCATCTTTCTTGGCACGGGCGGTTCGATTCCAACCGAGGGGCGAAATCATCCTGCAATCGCCATTAGATTCCAAGGGTCAATTTTCTTGTTTGATGCAGGAGAAGATGTTCAGAGGCAATTTGTTCGTGCAGGCCTCGGTCTGAATCATCCCATGTTCATCTTCATCTCTCATACACATGCAGATCATGTGATAGGCCTCCCCGGGCTACTTCTTAGAATGGCGCTTCTTGGTCGTCAACGGCCATTACGGATCTTTGGGCCTTCCGAACTTATTGATTATGTGAAGGCAGTTCAGGCCTCTATAGGTCTAGGTACTACTTATGATGCGCGTGTGTATGCAATTCAACCCGGAACCGTTTTGGAAGATGATGGTATCGAGGTCACGGCATTTCCGGTCTCGCATAGAGGTACGACCTTTGGCTATGGGTTGTCCTACACTAAAAAGATGGGGCGGTTTCACCCGGAACGTGCGCAGGCTCTAGGTGTCCCAAAGGGGCCACTATGGCACCAGCTTGCCACAGGTCATAGTGTTGAAGTCAACGGCCGGACGATCTCTCCTGAGGAGGTTGCCGAACCGCCGCCCCCGCCTCTCAAGATAGTTTACAGTGGCGACACTCGACCATGTGATAGTCTAAGAGATGCGATCAAAGATACGCACGTCTTCATCTGCGAGGCAATGTATGCTTCTGACAAGGCCGAGATGGCCGATGAGCGAGGTCATATGACCGCACGCCAAGCGGCAGAGCTGGCTCGGGATGCACAAGTCCAACATCTGGCCCTTACGCACTATAGTCCCAGATACGAACTTGAGAATGGTTCTCAAATCCTCCAAGAAGCGCAGGCCATCTTTCCCGCAACGACGCTGGCTCATGATCTGATGCGTATTCGGCTCTCGTGGAACGGCATTGAGATACAGTCCGCATCTGACAAATAACAACATCAATAAACGCAGTGTTAGTCATCACTAGGTTGGTGGAACCACGTGCGAAAAGGCCGAGATGCTCAAGTTGCGCTGCTCAGTACTGGTGGGACTATTGGTAGCATCTATGATCCCACTACAGACTCATTGCGTCCTGGTCTATCCGTTAGACAACTACTCAAGTCTCTCCCCAAAGGGCTTGGTCATGTTGATGTCATCACCCGTGAGATCATGGAACTCGACTCCGCAAATGCTCAACCACACCACTGGCAGCAGATTGCCAGTGCCATTAAGACGATACATGATGAGTTTCCGGATCTTGATGGTATAGTCATCACTCATGGTACTGACACAATGGTCTATACTGCGTCCGCTGTGAGTTTTATGGTTCAAGATTTTGGAAAACCCATTGTCTTTACAGGTGCGCAGATCCCTCTGATCACCCCTTGGAGTGACGGCCCACGAAACCTTCTCGATGCAATTCGAGTGGCAGCCTTTGCCGATTTGGGTGAGACCTGTATCGTATTCAATGGGGAGGTCCATCGACCTACACGAACCAAGAAGACACGATCCCAATCCTATGATGCGTTTGACTCGGTCGATCCTGCGCCTTTGGGCACACTAGGTCTGGACATTGTACTCTTCGAGCGTCGTTCTCCCCGCCATAATCTCGTACCACGCTTCGACACACGACTGGATGATCGGGTCTTTCTGCTCAAGGTCTTCCCCGGTCTTCCCCCCGGTATTATCTCACGTATTGTAGACATGGGCTACCATGGAATTGTCATCGAGGGCTTTGGTACGGGCAACATTCCCTCTGAGGAGAACTCGCTTGCCAGTGGAATCCAACAGGCCATCAATCAAGGGTGCTTTGTCATAGTGAGCTCTCAATGCGCTTTTGGCCAGACCGATCTGTCCCTCTACGCCGTAGGCCGTTCAGCACTTGATGTTGGTGCAATGAGCGCTTTTGACATGACTTCCGAGGCCACCCTTGTAAAACTCGCTTGGGTCCTTGGGCATACTCATGACCCCACCCAGGTCCGAAAGATGATGTCCACTGATTATATTGGTGAGATGCCCCTCGTAGGCCAAGAGTATGCTCTTGACGAGTGAGTGAACTGACTGAAAAATAGAATTGGCGCCCGGAATGAGATTCGAACTCATGCCTCCCAAAGGGAGAGCAGCTGCCTGTTCGACTGGCCGTCAAATGACCGCCGTCTCCAGGCTGCCGCCGTAACCACTTGGCTATCCGGGCTCGTATCTCGTGTGGGGCGGTTTTGCTTTTCAAGGTTTTTCTTTCACGTACTCGTGACCAGTTACATTGAACGATATCTCTGCCGCCTGAGATCTTCGCGGTCCGTCATAATTCGGGCCTTCATCTCAATCTCTGTGAGATCCGCGTCTATCTCCGCTTCTGAAGGTCGGCCTCTCACATACCGACTCGAATAGCGGCGGTCCTCATCACTTCCTTTGAAGCACATATATGCAAGAACAAGCATGATGATGGCAAAGCCTGCAATGATGAATTCAATCATGATATCTCTCTCCGGTATTTTACTATTTCAGTGACCTTGTTCGGAGTCGGTCTCTTCCCTGTGGATCTCTTCAGCAAGTTCCCACGTATCTGTCTTTTCTCTTTCAGTTCTAAGTGATACGGGAAGACCTCCCTTGTCACCACTGATGCCTGGTGCATACGAATAGTCGAATGAACGACTAACGCTAATTCCATCGACATCTCCGCTCACGGGTCTGGGTCTCTCAACCGCTCCTGAAGATGGAGTCGAGAATCCTCGACAGGCAAAAAGCAAAAGTATTACGAGAAATCCAAGCAGCATTGCCACTCCGATTCCAAAGATCACCATTTCTTGGATCATTTTTTGTTGCCCCTCTGTGATCACATTACACAGATGATCATACTATGGCGCGAAGTGTTATGGTTTTTTCCAAAAATCAATTAAATTATTGTTTTGCCGATTGGACTTTGTGCGCTTTTACATCGAGCCATAATAATTATAATGAAGCGAAGTAACTTTTCTTGCTTGATGGCAATGGTTATAAGGCCTCCCCAAAAGACGAGCCAAGCCTCACTTCAGTTGGATTGAGGTAGTATACCATGTCCATGCAAGAATATAGACACATAGTACGTGTGGCCGGCAAAGATATAGACGGCCAAGAAAATTTGCTGCAGGGGTTGACCCGTATCACCGGAGTGGGTCTAAGGCTCTCTAAGGCAATCATACGAAAGCTTGAGTTAGATTCCTCGATGCGGCTTGGTCTTCTCCCTGACGAGACCATCCAGAAGATTGAGAGTATGCTCAGCGATCCCCTGGCAGCTGGACTACCTGCATGGTATGTCAACAGGCCTCGTGACAGATACACTGGTAAGGATCTTCATCTGATTGGTTCAGATCTCGACTTTGCTCAGAAGAGCGATATCGAGCGTCTCAGGCGTATTCGTGCATGGCGTGGCATTCGACATTCTCTGGGTCTGAAAGTCAGAGGACAACATACACGGACCACTGGTCGTCATGGTGGAACTGTTGGTGTATCAAGAAAGAAACTATAATGTAATGGGGTAGTGTCTGATGGGTGATCCGAGGCGACAGAAAAAGAAGTACGTGACACCGAAACGTCCCTTTGATAGTGATAGGTTCGAACAGGAACTTCAGTTGGTTGGAAGTTACGGTCTCAGAAATAAGAGAGAACTGTGGAAACACAGGACAAAACTATCCAGCTATCGTCGGCAGGCCCGCCAGCTCCTAGCACTACCTAAGGACGAGCGATTACAGCGAGAGAAGGAACTCGTCAACAAACTTCTTCGAGAGGGCGTTCTCAGAGGCGAACCCACTCTTGACAGTGTTCTCGACCTCACCTTAGAGGATCTTCTTGAACGCAGGCTTCAGAGTGTCGTCTTTCGAAAAGGCCTCGCCTGTTCCATGTATCATGCGCGTCAACTTGTCACTCATGGTCACATTGCAATTGACCAGGCCCGTGTCACAACACCCAGCAGGATCATCACCGTTGAGGAAGAAGGCCTCATCACATATACACCAAGTTCTCCACTCAACGATCCTCAACACCCCGCACGAATCGCAGCAGCAGACATAGCACGACGCACAGTCTCTTCCTCTTCGGAGGTCATTGAGGCAACCGATGCTATTCCAGAGATCGTAGCAGAAGATGAGGTTGTTCCTCCTGACATTGAGGAGAAGGAGGCCGAAGTCACAGGAGATGAGAGAGTATGAGCGGTGAAGAGAGAAAGTGGGGTGTAGCTCACATCTACGCATCTTACAACGATACGATTGTACACATCACGGATATTACCGGTGCCGAGACCATTGCCCGATACTCGGGCGGAATGATGGTGAAGGCTGATCGTAATGAGTCCTCACCACATGCAGCCATGCAGGCGGCATTTCAAGCAGCCCGTGAGGCAAAGGACAAGGGCATCTACGGTATTCACATTCGTGTCCGTGCACCCGGTGGTCATGGTCCCAAGACACCCGGTCCCGGTGCTCAGGCTGCAATCCGAGCACTAAGCCGTGCAGGTCTCAGGATTGGTATCATTGATGAGGTGACTCCCATTCCTCATGATGGTACTCGCAAGCCCGGTGGCAGACGTGGCAGACGAGTGTAGGTCACTCCCTCACACGTTCATGCCTTGTCTTTTCTATGGCTGATACCATGTAATGTTCGGAGGCCATATTGGCCTCTCATTTATTCTGTCTAGTCTGGAATAGGGCCGCGTGAGATGTCGTTGGGCTCGCGGTGGTGGAAGATAGACTCCTTGCCTGAGATCACGTTCCTCAACAATTGCGATCTTTTTTCTCTCTCGTAGTCTAAATCCACATCTTGGGCACTTGAACCCCTTTTCATGACCTGCGCTCTTCATTCGCTTTCCACATTCCGGGCAGAGTGGATTTACGAGTCTTTGTTTAGTCGCCAGATTGATGACCCTCATGCCCTCCACATTGAGCGTCATTCCGTGCGTTCTTGACGCGGGGCGAACTCCGGCCATGATGTCAACGAGATCCCCCTCTATCAGCTGACTCATTATCTCTCGGAATTGTCTTGTTGGTTCATAGACCGCGCATTCAATCTTCGTATTCGTCTCGTCTTGGATAGAGAAGAAGAGATGTCCTCCCTCTCTCATCCTCCCCGGAGCCGTGACAGTCCCCCTTACTATTGCTGACATGTATGGGCGAAGATCCAAAATCCTGACCCTGTGTTCCAGATGTTGTCCCGTCCCCTGATTGGTCCTGAAGATTGTCCACCTATCAATCCTCTGACGGGTCTTGACCATTGAGGCCGCCTCTATGAGGTCCTCGGGGCGATCCCCACGAATTCCATATAATACTGGATCCGGGCCGTGAGGTTCAATGAGAATCGTGTGTTCGTTCAGATCGACATTGGAGAAGGTCCGATCGCCCATTGCTCTATTCATCTCAAAGACCGACTCGTGATCGACCCCTCGCTCCTCTGTTGTTTCTCTGATGTTGCGATATGTGATGTACTCGTAGGTATGATCGCCCATCAGTCTGTTTCCGATTGCTGCAAGAGCGCCAATGAGACCTCGACCATTACCAGAAGTGTAATGCCAGGCACCAAGTTTCTGAAGGGTCTGTTTAGTGACCTCCAACGAGAGTACCCTCCAGAGTGCAATCTCCGAGAGCCGTACTACCGCGTCTGGTGGCTCGCCAGCAATAAGAACAGCCCCCGGATTCGTATTAGGATAATCTCTCTCAATGTACTCGGGAATCATCTTTGTCACGAGTTCAACTACATCTTCGGCCACTGAGCGATCAGTTCTGAACCGAAGTGCTAGTGCACCGTTCCCCCGTGTGCGATATGGGATGTTTGGGTTCAGTCTGATGAGGTTAGGATAGTCCAGCCATTCAAGTGGCCATTCAGAGAGTCGCTCGATCAGGATACTGGCAAAGTGAGTCGTACAGCCACCCCGTGGACTATCAACATCATCAAGTCCGAGATGGAACTCCTGACTCATTCTCTATGCCTCCTCCTCTCTGACATTCCTTGCAGCGCGACATCTGTCACAAAGGGTCGCCTCCCCTATCTTCATACTGTGATCTTCACAGACAGGACGACCGCATATGTCACACGCTCTACTCGCCAGATACCTCTTACAGATGTAGCATCGTGCCTCTGCGCAGACTAAACAGATGTGGTCCTCAGTATAGCATGAGTCACAGATGTACGCCCCACAGATCTCGCAACGTACAAGGTTCTCACTGGAACGTCCGCATACCTCACAATGGTCTCCTGGGATATAGAGTGTCATACAGGCTCTCTCTCTCGTTGACGGTAATCTTGAAATCTCTTGTGCAATCTATATTCAGGAACACTATGCACGATACTCGGCCAAGGATCATCATATATCATGCGAACCAGTGTGACCCAAAGAAATGTACTGGGCTCCGGCTTGGACGACTCAACCGTGCTACCATCGTCAGAGATCTTCATCGTATTCCCCGAGGGGGGATCGTCCTAAATCCGGTTTCTAAAGTTGCTCTCTCCCCTGCTGAGAGGGGATCCATTGAGCGATATGGCCTTGTTGCGCTCGATTGTTCGTGGAAAACGGCAGAGGTCATCTTTCGGAACTCGAGGTATGGTCATCAACGGGCTCTGCCCTATCTGATCGCTGCAAACCCTACCAACACTTACAAGCCCGTGAAGTTATCGACGGCCGAGGCGATCGCAGCCGCGCTCTATATTGTTGGTCTAAAGGAGATGGCTGAGGACATCATGTCGGTGTTCAAGTGGGGTCCCACCTTTCTCACGCTCAACAAGGAGTGGCTTGAAGCATACTCGGAATGTACGACCAGCACTGAAGTAGTCGCACTTCAATCAGAGATCATCGAGTCCCACGAACGCAAGAGATGATCCTGTACCGGCTCGGTCACTATTAATGAGGTGTGGCCTTGGTGCGAAGAGTAGCCCCAATTCTGTTCCGTCTGCTCTCGTCGCCGTGAGCGGACCTTGCGACATTGAACTACGCCTCCTACCCTACACCTCGGGCCGACTCCTCATCGGTGTACTCTTGGAGTTGCTACCCGGTGATGGGCCGTTTCAACGGTCCCGTACAGGTCCTCAACGGCTTGATTATACCGCATCATTGTCATCTCCTGTACGGACGTGTCGTTTCTGCTCCCAGAGCGAGGCTCTCGCCTCCCTGCTCCCGCAGGACCGGCATCGGCATGTAGTTGGGATCTTCCTCAGCACCTTCCTATTGCTAGTCCGGTACCGTCAGTCGCGCTTTCGCTCCAAGGCCACTGGCTGTAAAACAAGTAGTTTCTGTAATTAATAGCTCGGTGCGGTAATAGGCCCATTGGCTCCTATTCATTATGCCTCTTCCACATAGGTGGGTATCTCCCGCGTTCCATGATGACTCTCTCATTATTGATGACAATGCCTGAGTTCTTGGATACTATCTGATCACTATTCATGACCGCTCGACCCAGTGCCACTGCCTCTCCCTTTAGGGTCTTGATCGCAACGAGGTCTTTTGTCTTGATCCCTGATGAGAGTGATACTACGCCACTGGCAGCAAGGTCGGCCCCGTGACAGATCGCATCCACAGCAGAGTCTCGAATGGCCACCTCTGGAAGATGACGTAATGCAAATTCTACAGGGAGGACATACTTCCGAATATCCGTCTCGTCACCATCTTCTTTCCAGAAATGATATGCATCCTTGAGATCGTACAGGGTACACAGGTGTTCGTCCTCGGTAAACTTTCCCACTCGGGTTCTTCGCAGCTCTCTCATATCAGCTCCTACTCCGAGTGCCTCTCCTATATCAAAACACAGCTTCCGTATGTATGTGCCAGCTTGGCACCCGACTCGAAAGAGAACTCTCTGGCCCTTTATCTGAAGGATGCGGTTGTAGTAGATCTCTCTCACTCGGAGGACTCGCTTGACAGAAGATTTGAGCGGAGGTCTCTGATAGATCTTCCCGGTGAACTCAGACATGACTTCACGGATCCGGTATTCTTCGACAGGATGATGGAGTTGCATGACGCCAACATACTCTTTCCCAGCGGGAAGTAACGCCTGCATCACCTTGGTGGCATTACCAATTCCAATAGGGAGGACTCCTGTGACTCCAGGGTCCAGTGTTCCGGAGTGCCCCGCTTTGTCCACATCAAGTATTTTTCGTACCCATGTGGAGACCTCGTGACTGGTAGGTCCGGCCGGTTTGTCCAGACAGATGACCCCGTTCTTTAGTAGATGCTCAACAGGAATCTCCTTCGGTGAGGAAAACCCATAGGCCGGGTCTGTTGTAACATTTGTCACTTTGATAAGGGTCTCACGCGGTCTATCAGCAGGGAGCATTTCCGGCAATCAGAGACCTCCCCTCATTATGGACTAATGATGCACTTGGACCTTGGTTCTGAAACGCTCAAGCAAGTCTGCGTTCTCAAGTGCCTTGAGCACATCATCATCACTTGCCCCTTCTTTGATGTCAATTTTGAGAGTTAAGGGCTCAAGATGACGTATATTACAGCTTCGCCGTCTGACACCATTGATCTTCTTCGGACCAGTTATCATGACGAACTTACCATTCATCTGCTGGATCACAACACAGTAGCTTCCAGCCTCTCGACCCATTGTCTTTACGCAAACGCGTCCAGTTTCATACAATGTCATTTCCTTTCACCTCAACATGTCCCGGTCAAGCGAGATATCACAAGTCGCCTCAAGACTCTCATCCCGACGGACCATGAGAATGTGCGGTGGTCTTCTGTGAAACCAATAAGAGCCTTCCGCTATTGCCAGTTGACGAGTGATCATGCCTCTTTAGAGGAAAATAGTCTCTGCAGAGCTGTTCTGATTATGCTATAGACCCCTTCGAGGTCAAACTTCTCAGTATTGATCACAAGGTCGTAGATCGAGAGATCTGTGATGTCGATTCCATAATACCGTTTATACCGTTCGCGTTCGATCTCCTCACGGGTCTTGGTCTCATGAAGCGCCTCCTCGTAATCGCGCCCATCTCGACTGGCTATTCGTCTCACGCGAACCTCTAATGGTGCAGTCAGGAGGATCTTGAGGTCTGCATGTTTTCCGGCCATCCACGATGCCAGCTGCCCGTCGATGACCACATTACCTTTTTCGGCCTCTTCTCTTAGTCTATCATCAAGCATCTTGTCGATAAGTGGGTCTTCCTTTGCCAGCTTGCTGAACTCTTCAAGAGTCATACCTCTCTCTTTGGCAAGCCCTCGAAAAATCGCTCCGGCCGAGGTCCGTCTCATGTCAAACTCACTTGCTATCAGATCTGCAACGGAGCTCTTTCCAGTGCCGTGCAGGCCGCCCAGGGTGATCACATGGTTCATTTTCTTATTCTCGGACTGACTTGATTATCCCACGTTTAAGGGCCCGGGCAGTCATATATCCACCGAATGGGCGGTTCGGGCGTTTGGTTGATTTGCTGGCCTTTCGGCTTCGGCCATGTTTGGCACTGCGTGGGACCTGCAGGCGCTTTCCGGTAATGGCACAATGGCCCTTTGTCCTGTAGATCTTACGTCGGTGGATCACAAGTCTTCCACCGGGGGTCTTGACAGCTCGATTTGCTCTTGATCTTGTAAGTTGACCCGGTCTTGGCATAATATTCACCTTGGGCTGTTACTTTGCGGACTCCATTCTCTGTGCTTTTAAGCTCAACGGTCTATCAGCTATTGTTGTCTTTCAAGCGATTCTCTCTTCTATGTCAGTGAAGTGCCCATGACTCTCTGGAGCATCTGGCCTAATCCCAGTCCCACTAACATATAGAATCCAAAGAAGTACATTCCAAAACCACCGGCCACTGGAGTTCCAACCCAGCCGATGAGAAATGGTATCAGCTTTTCAATGTGAAACGGAATGACCGCTACGATGATGGGGGTTCCTCCCGCACCTATGTAAAAGCCATTAAGAAACGAGAAGATGAGCATGAATGGAATGATGAAAAACATGTATGGTTTACACCGTGCAGTCATCATCTCTTTCTGAATACGGTCAATATAGGGTTTGCGACGCTTCACCTTTCGTAGCAGCTTCTCATTCCCTGCCTCGTTTGCCTTCTTTGACAGCTCTTGGTACGCCTTGATCTCCGCCTGATATCTCTTCAGTCGTCGAACATCTGAGAATTTTAGCATGGCGAGGTTGCTGATGAAGGTGATCCCCACCGACACCGCCATGATTAGAATCGCCGACATTGGCGGATCTTTGAAGTATAATGTGAACCAATCGGTAAGAGCCGCAAAGATGTCCTGCATACGAGTCTACTCCATTAATGTATCATACAGTTGGGTCGCGGCCGTTTCAACCTGTCCTTGGCGGTTCTTAATGATTCGTACCGTCGCTCCGGTGAGTGTTGCTGCTGCGACCGCTGCTGCTCTACACATCTGCTGATGGGTATCGATCTCCTCAACAGCCTGTGCATCCCGCTCACGAGTCGCATCATCGCTCCGGCGTCGTGCAATATTTTCAGGATCCGCCTCTACCAGTACGATGGTCTTTGGTTGTATTGCCCTAATGACCCATTCAGGCAGTCCGATGAGAAAACCATTGGGTGTTGCAATCAATGTGTGTGTGTCAACTATCACGCGCGCAGACTCTGCCTGTTTGGCTATGGCCTCACCTGCCAACTGTTGTATCTTGCGCTGTGTGGCTGTTGGTAACTTTCGCATCTCATCACGGTGTTTGACAAGACCCTCCTTTGAGGCAACTTCAAACATTGCCGTTCCAAAGTTGAGCACCTGTACATCTTCGCCATGTTTATCCTTGACCATATCCACGGCTGTGGTGATCACGGTCGTCTTTCCAACACCTGGGATTCCTGTGACTATGACTGCATTCCTTTCACTCATGCCAGACTGCACCTCTACTGTCAAGTTGCTTCGAATTCATGCTGGTTCTTTTATATACTATTCTGTGGCTCGTAGGAACGTCACTATTGTCTTGTTTCCTCTCGTATTCTTCGAAATTTAGGAAGAATGAACCCTGCCCTCCTTCGATATGCTAGGTATGTCTGTCCATATGCTCCAATCAGTTTTCTCTCCTCTAGATATGCTCCAATGAGAGTATATACAGACATTGCCAAGCCGAATAGTGCAATATGCGGCTCCATGTAGAGCGGGATGATCGCAAGCAGCACCAGTATTGTGGCCAGATAGAGTGGATGACGGATGCTTGCATAGATTCCCTCAGTGATGAGCTCGGGTTCTCTCTCTGTTCGCATATCCGCAACTGTACTGATTGAGATGACCTTAGACGCACGTAGTGCAACGATTACACCGAGTCCTCCCATCATGATGGCAATAATGAAAAATGGCCAGTCAATTGTGGACGGATCAATAAGGACTGAAAACCAACGCCTGTAATCAGTTGCGAAAACTGCAATCAAGAAAGCGATAGTACTGCATCCTGTAAATATGTACGAGTATGCTTTTTTCCCCCATCTGTCAATGATCCTGTTCTTTACCCGATGAGCGGCAAGGCCACTGTGTTGCAGTCCAAATATTCCCGTAGTGATCACTATCATCAGGTAGTCTATCATCCTTCACATCATCTCGACTCGAACCTCTCTCACGGCTTAAGTATTCAGGTCATACCACACGGGCGTGGTATCACGACATCTTTATTGACCTTTCATTATTCTATGATGATACAATCTTTCGTAAATGCTTAAATTTATTAGGCGGCGATGAGGCGATTCGCCAGCGTCTCCTATGGAACGTGGTTTTGCCCACTGTTTGTAGGCTTCAGGTGGTAGACCACATCCCGAGGTGACGGAATAAAAGGTGAACAAATATGGCGAAACCAGTCCGGGCTATGGCCGAACGACGACAAGGTACACAAGCATGTTCAATTTGTGGAGGCACTGAATTCTATGAAGACCAGACCCGCGGCGAATACATCTGCGTGTCCTGTGGATGTGTCATTGATGAGAAGATCATGGACACAGGACCTGAGTGGAGAGCATTCACCGCTGAGGAACGAAATGCGAGGGCGAGGACTGGTTCACCACTGACTCTTACTATGGCTGATAAGGGCCTAGCTACTACCTTAGGCTGGAGCGACAGGGATGCCAATGGCCGAGCAATTGCTGCAAGCAATCGTGCTGCTATCTATCGGATGCGTAAATGGCAGATCCGGACACTGGTCCACAGTTCTCAGCACAGGAATCTCAGTATCGCAATGAGCGAACTTGACCGGCTGACCTCTCAACTTGGCGTTCCCAGTGAGACTAAGGAGACCTCTGCTCTCATTTACAGGAAAGCGCTCAGTCGCAGACTGGTCCGGGGGCGAAGCATAGAGGGCATGGTAGCTGCATCCGTCTATCTCTCATGCAGAATCCATAGGATTCCCCGACAGCTTGATGAGATCGTGACTGAGGCCCGCGTCAACCGCAAGGAACTCGGTCAGTGTGTCAGGCTTATCCTTCGTAATGTTCGTATCAATGTTCCAATTCCTTCGGCAAATGATCTCATGCCACGAATCTCTGCGGATCTCGGTCTTGATGGGCAAACAGTTCAGAAGGCCATGGAGATCATTAATGAGGCTCGTGAGCGCGGAATAACTGCTGGAAAAGATCCTGGTGGTCTTGCAGCCGCTGCGCTCTATATTGCTGGTATCATCACTGATGATCGGCGAACTCAGCGAGAGATTGCAGAGGCCTCAAATGTGACAGAGGTCACTGTGCGGAATCGTTACAAGGACCTTGCAACAAGCCTTCAGATCACTATTCGTCCATAGACTTTCCACTAGTGCTATTCTCGGGGCTCTCCGCCCCGGGATGGCCGTAAACTCCTTTTAGACTGTTGTACTTGATTATGTGACATACTTTGATACCTTTCCTACTCACTCTCTGTGGTCTTCCCGCATCAGGAAAGACGACTTTTGCGCACGCACTCCGAGACAGTCTTCTCGAGTCCATGCAAGTGATGGTTGTCAGTACAGATGATCTGCGTGATACCGATTACTATCGCAATTTCCAACCCGAGCGTGAGCGTCATGTGCGTATGGCCTCATTGCAACAGGCTGCATCCCTAGTCAGACAGGGCATCTCTGTCATTTTTGATGACACAAATTACTATACCAGTATGCGCCATGAACTGATGGATATTGCGCGGAGTGCTCACGTGAGGTTTGGCATTGTTCATATTTCCACACCCTTGGAGGTGGCTCTCCTATGGAACCAGCAACGTGTCGGACCTGTGCCTGATATGGTGGTGGAACGAATAGCTCAACGGTTCGACCCCCCGGGAAGGCGTTATTCTTGGGATGTCCCCCTATTAGATATTGATCTGTCGCGTAGGTCTATTGACGACGCTGTTGACCTGACCATTGAGCACTTGGGTGAACTACCTCTGCTAACGGTTGGAAGAGATGATCCTTCGGATGATGATGAGAACCTCTCCCTGTACGATGTGATCACACGACAGGCGGTCACTGCATACTTGGTCGAGCACCCTGAGCGGAGAGGGTCACCCATGGTCTCACGGATTCGACGTAAATCTCTTAGACTGGCAATAGACGGCAAGTTGTCGCGCGATGAGACCGAAGTTTTGCTACGTCAAATGTTAGACGCTGGCGAATAGAATAGTTATGGCGGCTCCCTAAGAGAATCGAACTCTCATCGCTTGCACGATCACGGGTTTGAAGCCCGCGGGACTGGACCACCAATCCTGTAGGGAGCCACGTCTGTTGGTTTGCCTCTTATTCGATAACTTCCACTCAGAGAAAGCGGCTGATGAATGCGATGGTCTCCTTTTTCCATTCAACGGATTTTTTGGCTATCTCCGCAGCCACTCCACCTGGCAGTGCCTCATCTCGTGGCAGTGATTCGATTTTTGACAACCATGCGCTAGTGGTCAATGATACTGGTGAGACCTCTTCGCCCTCAGTAGCCTTGATGATCATTTCACGGCCATGTGCTAACTGCACGTATATGTCACTCAAGGGCGCTTTTCTGAAGATGTCAGCCACAAGCTTGTCCCAGCAAGCTTTCGCAATGAGGGCTCGTGTCAGGCGTTGTCTTCGATCATCGTCGAGCGACTTGAATTTGTTGAAGGCTTTTTGTATCTCGCTCAATGTGTTATCGATATACGTTTTCAAAACAGATTCGTTCTCGCCCCATGCATTAAGAACTAGATTAGGAGGCTCCTCTTCTACTATGACTTGCACCTTTATGTTCGTGTCATCAAGATCGACATGAAATAAGGCGCTGGCCTCAAAAATGCGGCTCTCGGCCTCTGTGTATTCCTTGAGAAGAATTCCTGGCTTTGAGGCAATAATGTACCATGCAATTCTGAAGGCGGCAGATGGATCCACTCTCTCGTAGTCTATAGATCGTGATATCTTGGTTTGATCGTCAGCCTCAGTCACGCAAATACCTTCTTCTCAAGTTTGTTCTTATAACTTCGAAACCACCTTAAAGAGTTTCGTAACTGCCTCTTCCACGTCTCTCTGGCGCGCTCCGATGGCTGCGTTCATTACAATGTAACTGTGAGGATAGTCCTCAATACATGAACCGGGCTCCCCTTTAGCAACCGCTCTTGGGCCTGTCACTCGGCGATTATAGAGCATTGCACCAATCTTGTGGGCATCATGTCCATCAAGGGTGATCGCGCTGGAGACCTCATTTGTAGTCTCAAGTACTCGTTGATCGATTTCTTCTGCAAGCTCTCTTAGACGT
Organism: Candidatus Thorarchaeota archaeon; assembly: GCA_021498125.1. Lineage (NCBI taxonomy): Archaea > Promethearchaeati > Candidatus Thorarchaeota > Candidatus Thorarchaeota archaeon. Next base: position 130,730 of record JAIZWL010000003.1, read on the forward strand.
GCATCCAGTAGTCTACGATTAGTCATCTGTTCTTCTCGGAGCTGCTGGTATCTCTCCAGTCCCATGGTTGTCAGGGCGGCCAGCAATTGCACAACGGGGGCTGCGGTGGCTCGCCCAGCATAGGTCTCAGCCACCCATTCGATCTCATCACTACTTGGCGAGACTACAATCGAACCCCCCACTGGTGTGAGAAAGTTTTTGTCAGTACTCTGGATGATAAAGTCCACACGGCCTGCATCAATGGCCGATCTTATTGATTTCATGATCTTTTCAGACTGAACCCCATATGCATTATTGATCACCAAGGGCACATCATGATCCGCACAGAGTCGCGCAATCTCTTTAATCGGGTCCGCCTCCCTTGGTGGAAAGAAGGTCGTGGTCGCAAGAACCGCGGTATCCTCCGCGGCCAGAATCTCTCTCTCCAGAGTGCTCATGTCTGTCACAACGGCATCATCGGCAAGTGTTGTCGGAATCGTAGTGACCTCCATTCCTGCTAATGCCAGCCCTCTTAGAGGTGAGGTATGATCTATTCGTGGATAGAGTACTCTGCGAGTCTTTAACTCACGATGAAGTGCACCGAATGTGAGGGCAATGCTCATTCCTGTCGAGAGGGGTAGTACTATTCCACGTTTGACATTCGGAGTCCCAAGTCGGCGAATGGCATCTGTGGCCATCGTATTGCAGACCTGTTGCATCAGGGACGCTCCTGCGGCTTTTGGTTGTGGTGCTGTGACATGCCCACTACGACCAATACCATGATTAAATCCCGCTGCAAGCCGTGCTATAAGTGGCGACGCCACACGTGCCTCTCGTTCGCCGACACGAATCGCCTTTGGATCTTTATCGGTATCAAGGGATGATAGTACTTGGAGCATCCATTCCACTTGAAGTTCGGTCAGTGGTCTGAGTGGGAACTGTCGCCGGTTCAGAATGTCCCTGATTGGATTGATTATCGAGTCAAGAGTGATGAGACCTCGCTCGACCATGTTGTTGGGTATGAGCTCCAGTAATCGCTTTTCTAATTTATCCACCTACATCCTCTCCTCAACAAACCTGTCATAATAGACCATAGTGCCCTCTGCAACTGGGCCTTTGAACGATACCGCCACCACGCCCTTTGTGCCAAAGGCGGCCTGAACAACTCCAAGATCGCCCTGTTCTGTTGATACCTGCACCCCCTTCATCTGTTGAGCCATCTCCTTGTGTGATGCAAGGCCCTCCACAAGCACATCGTTCTCTCGGACTCTAGTGACGACCCCTGTACGTCGCTTCCGGCGATAGACCACAAGTGACTCACTTAGTTCTAATATCTCTCCATGTCCAATAATCCGCATCTCTGTGGGGCCAAGGTCCGTTCTCAGAAGGAGCACCTTGGTTCCAATCTCTGAGGCAATCGGCCTCTGGCAATGGAGTACAAGTTCGTAATCGTCAGCCTCTGTGTGAGGTATGAGAACTCGGTGACCGTTGACCTGTTCAAATGGGTATGCTTCGCATATGACCGCAGACATTCCGATGTGCGCACTTAGTATCATGGCCTTTGTAAGGGGCCGTTTGTACAGCGGATTTCTTTTGATACGAACGATCAGGATTGAGGCCGTGGTCAGCGAGTCCTGTTCGCACAGATAGTCCCCTCTGCTGATCATTTTGGGGTCGATATCGGGAACATTGATTCCGACCCTGTCTCCTGCTTGGGCCTTCTCTCTCTCATTCCCAAATGTCTGGATGCTCCTCACTCGGGCTAATGTCTTGTGAGGCATGAGTTGGACGGTATCGCCGACCTGAACGTGTCCTCGCAATATTGTTCCTGTGGTGACCGTACCATGGCCTCGTACATGAAATGCGTGGTCTATTGGCATGAGAAAAGTTCCATCGATATTGCGTGGTCGTGGGGTCAACACTCGTAAGAGGGCCTCTCGAAGATTATCGATTCCCTCTCTGGTCTTTGCTGAGACTCTGACAACTTCAGTTCTCTTGAAATTTATCTCTCCGATGATCTTCTCAATCTGTGCTTCCACCTTTCTCAATTGGGTCTCATCTACGAGATCGATTTTTGTGATTGCCACGACAACAGTGTCAATCCCCATCGCCTCAAGTACTATGATGTGTTCCCCGGTCTGAACTTTTGGGCCCTCGTCAGCAGCCACCGTCAAGATGGCTGCATCGATGATATTCGCTCCGGCTACAACACTGCGAATTAGATCGGCATGGCCTGGTGCGTCTACCAGTGTCACCAGAAACCCCTCCAGCTGGAACATGGTGAATCCAAGATCTATCGTGATTCCACGTGCTTTCGATTGTGGGTGTTTGTCAAGACCAGCCGTGAACACTCCCTCACTTAGTACGCTGGCTAATGCTGTCTTTCCATGATCTATATGACCCATGAGACCTACATGAACTGGAGTCGGTTCTTTCATTTGTTTCGCCAGTGTCATATTGATGCCACGTTATAACTTTCCCCACATCACAAAATAGAGGGGTTTATTGCCTGCCATGGGCCACACCAAGACATGGTTTCGCGTTCACTTGAGAAGATGATGTTAATTGCTGTTGGGTTGACCACCGTTGTTCTAGTGGGAGTGCCCGTGCTTCTCTACTCGATCAATACTCTGCAAGCCGTGTCTCAGTATGAGCAGGCTCAGATGTTTGCCCACCAATTACATAATGCGACCGCCAAGGTCGATGGCCTTCAAACAGAGTCTATGTCCCTTGAACTGATTCTACCTGAGGGTGTTGAGGTTTCGGCCGCCGGTCAGGTATTGACGGTCTCCTATACTGCGCAGGATAGCACGACCAAGACATGGACTATCTCTTACAATCATACGATAGATCTCACTCCACCTGATTTATGTGCTACCTACATAGTGACGATTAGCCTAAAGAGCGATGTCCTCGAGATAATCTTCACCGCAGTATGAGTCGGCCTCAATCCAGCACAATGTTTTTAATCATGGCTCAGGTCTTCGCGGTTCAATACGCCAGTGGCGAGGATTGATTCTCATGGCTGAAGATGCCGAACGGTCTGAGGTGGATGAAGTCCCAGAGGAAACAAGACCATCTGAGACCAAAGAGACCACAACGCCAGAGCCCAAAAAGGCTGAGAAGAAAAAGAAATCATTGAAGTTGAGAAATCCAGTGGGTTTCATATTCAACATTCGAATGCTGCGGAGGATCGTTCAGATACTGTTCTTCCTAGGCATCAATGGGTACATCTTTGCAGCCTGGTGGGGAAATGATGCTATTACTGCTTTCTGGGAGAGCTTCCGTAATGTACTTCCGACTCTGCCCATTCTTGCACCTCTTGAGGCGCCATTTGGGGTGATCGCGGGTTCCTTTGACACAATGCAACGGGAACTCAGCTCTGGATTCTTCCCATTCTTCACACTGGGTGCAATGATCATCATTTTGACTGTGCTTGGTCGAGTGGCCTGTGGTTGGATCTGTCCTATTGGTACAATTCAGGACTTTGCGACTTTGCCAAAACGTACCAAGATTCGTCCAGCACCTAATACCGAGAAGGAGATGCGTCGAGTTAAAGGTTACATCTTTATCATCGTGTTCTTTCTGATGGCATGGGTTGGAATTACAAGGCTACTAGGAACGTCGGATGACCTTGTTGCGGTCTTGGGTATATTTGCAGATGCAGCCTTTGATCCGTTCAATCCCGCCTACATACTCTTTGTTGTCATTCCTCAGCAGGTCTGGCCTACTGGTGTTGATACACTCTGGTACCTCTCACTCTGGCCCACGACCGTGTGGTTGCAGATTGGCTTTGTGAGCTTTGTGTTCATCGTGTCCATCTGGTTCCCACGTTGGTTCTGCCGCTGGCTCTGTCCTGCCGGATGGTTGTATGGACTCTTCTCCCGTGACGCATTGATAGGTATCGGCCGGAACCCAGCACGATGCACTCCGGACACATGTAATGTCTGTGAGGTCGTCTGCCCCATGAATATTCGAATCCGCGACTTTCCATATGATCACATGTATAGTGCTGATTGCATTCTTTGTCTTGAGTGCAAGAGTCATTGTCCAAACAAAGCAATCGAGTTGCGGTTCTCCTAATACTGCCAATGCAGTTCAAGACCGCCTTCAACCATGTTTGGAGGCGGCTCTCTCGAACTCCTTATTTACTTGAGCAAATAGCTTCATCATTTCTAATCCTTCGGTTGTGACATGGGCTCCGCCTCCGCCAACAGATCCTCCGCGAAATGTTTCCACGATCTTTACTCCGATCTTTCTCTCAATCTTCTTTATGACACCCCACGCATAGCGATACGACATTCCGATTTTTTTAGCGGCTGCGGTGAGGCTCCCAGACTCATGAATCGCACTCAAAAGAGAATAGGCACCAGGACCTAAAACATAGACACCATCTTTTTCTAACCAAATCTTCCACTTGGGTTGTAAGGTCTGAGCAATTGAGATTTTATCATCCAATACGTTCACCTCTTTGATGGTGTCATACCTTCTATGGTCCTAGTGTCCCCAACGCATTCGTTCAGCCTTAGTTTCTTTTTTGAACGCCTTCTTCACTATCTTCCAGTGGTCTGCACAGAGATACGTCTTGCGTGCACGGGCGTCCTTTAGACGAAGGCCTTTTGCAGCAACACTCTCGCCAATTCGCGATGTGGCAAATGATCTCTTGGATGGTTTATCGCATCCAACTATACTGCATATTTTCTTTTCAGACTTTGACACCTTGGCCACTTCACAGAAACAATTTGGTGAAGTGATTTAACTATGACGGCTACATGTCACTCCTGTTGTCCTCTGGGAGTCAATAGTGGGCCATTGCGAAAGTCAAAGAGGCTCTCCTCCTGACCCTGGAACCGTAATCTCATTACACTTGACCTGTCAACCGTCCCGATTGCCACAGCAAAGAGACCATGTTGTCCGGCGGTTTCTGTGATCTCTCTCAGAGATGCGCTGTCAGCAGCAACAAGGAAGCCTAGTGCTATGAACATACGTAGCCAATCCTCGATTTCTATCTCTTGTGGCCGTGTCCGGTCTAGCGCATCTATGTCTATAGTCGCCCCCATCCCGGAATATTCGATCATCATACCTGCTGTGCCTATGACTCCAGCTGTTGAGATGTCCTTGGCCGCCGTGAGCAGGTGTCGTTGGGCCAGATCGTTCATCACGGACAGCCTGCGAACATTATCTTCGGCGCTTCTGTCTGTAACAGTGTCCCAGCCCATTTTGTAGTATTTTCCTCGGTGGCCTTGAACATCAAAGAGTAAGATCAGGATGTCATTCTCTAAGGCGCCACCCGCAGATAGCACATCGCTCTTTTTGACAGTCCCCGTGGCCGAACCTACAATATACGTTGAGCTTGCTGAGGGACTGGTATGCCCCCGTACAACGGGCACATTGAATGCATGTGAACCATCAATGACTCCCTGAAGCAGTTGTTCTCCGATCTTGTCCTCAGAGTAAGATAATGCCACAGCGAAAGAAGTCGGTGTTCCTCCAGCAGCATAGATGTCCATTATATTTGCCAAGACCGCATTAAATCCTGCCGCCCGGGGATGGGCCAGGCAGAACTCTTGCATGACTGAATCGGTGGTGAGCAGAACAAAGTCTCCGGAGTCTGTGCCAATTGTGGCCGAATCTTCTCCAAGAGAATGTGGCATACCTCCTTGATATGAGGACTCGCGTAGACGCCGTATTATCTCGGGTATGACATACTTACGGGTTATCCCCTCAAAGTTCTGAAGAAGATGAATGATCTCTCCAATGCGTGACACTTGAGACCACTCTTTCTGTTATGCGATCCTACGGTGGACCAAGAAAATTAATGGCAAAATCAGCCTGATTGAGAATGATCCCTATACCAAGGAATGAGAGCCCGATCATGAGAAAGATGAGCGCTCGCATTTCAGGTCGCATCTCGTCGAACACTTCATAGTCACCTTACAGGTTAGGTGGTTCGGGTCTCTCTTATAGAGATTGCGCAAGTCTCTCTCGTGGTTGAACTTTGCCTCTTCACGCCACAGATGTATTCATTGGTCTTTTCTGAACTGATTCAATAGTATCACCATCCGAGAACTTGGTCCCAGAGGTTTACTATTGGCTCTGGGGTGATGATGACCTGCATCTATCGCCCCTTGATTCGTATCTTCTTTGCGATTTCCTCCGGAATGTCATCTGGATCCACAAAATCATCGTCATCGACGGGAACACGTGGTCTTGGAGTCGGAGCGGACTTCTTGCATTTGCCATCAGCAGTCATCTTGAGCTCCTTACAGACTCCAAACTGGCACCAGGGGCCATCGCATTCATCATCGACCCATGTGCACCAGATGACTTTCTTTCCGCCCTTACGAATGATCTTTAGGGCCGAGGGCCGTCGATCACAACGGAAGCTCTTGCAGAGCGGAGTACAATCGGACAGTTTTGAAGTCATGACACTTCACCTTGTTGTTGTTCAAGTCTTTTCTGCGAATTTCACTATTTTTTCTAATAATTCGATTCCACCTAAGAGTACGTGAAGACTTCTCTCAGTCTGTGTTCGCTGTGTCTCATACTGAGCCGTAGAAATCTCCCCGATTTTGTGTTTTGCCTCAAGTCGGTTGATCTCGCGTTCAATCACACGCTGTTTTTTCCGCATTGCCTTAAGCCATGTATGTGCCAGCTTGATCTCACGTTTGACCTCTCGTTTGAGAGATTTGATTCTCTCAGATAATTCTCTCTGTTGTTCCCGATAGACTTGGGGGTCAACCGTTGAAGATATTTTTTCCAACTTTGCGAGTTTCGTCTTTTCGGAACGTAAGTTGCTTGCCAGATCTTGGAGTGGAACACTCAACCTGACACGTAATAATTCATTCTTCCGTGCCTTTGTACGTTCAAGAGCAAGCTTTAGTTCCTCGGCGCGTGCGGCGAGTACCTGTTTGTCCGCATGATCCAAAGACAAAGCCTGTCGAGTGGCACGAATCTTGTCGATCAACCTGTCAAGATCACTATTGAGAATGGTCAGTTCGGATTGGGTCAGAAGATAGGTCAGGACCAGATAGTCCATATCTTCCACAGTAACAGGAAGCTTCGGTAGATGCCCTTCATCTATGGGTGCCGCAGTAGTCGTTGCTTCAACTGATGGTGATGCTTCTGGCGGTATAGTTTCCTCCATCTGTTCTTCTTCCACTGGTTCATCTTTGATTACGAGCTCGAGGTCTGGTATCAAGGGGTTTCCACAGGAACTACAATAGCGGTCTAAAGGAACCTCTGCGCCGCAGGTCGGACAAATAACTAGTGGCTTTGTCATAGAACACTCCGCCAAAAAATAATGCAATAAGGCCGACTGGCCTTACTCTCAATAGAACCTCACACTCATGATACTAACGAAGCTAGACGACCGGCTGCCTCATCCAGCTTGGCCTTTGATGTGACTATCGAGTCTGCTCCATACGTTGGAAGCACTTTTAGTTCTTCAACAAGGAGCGCAATAGCCTTTACTGCATCAATCTCCTTCTTGTCTAAGGATCCGTCCGGAAATGTGATTGATGCCTCGATCCATTTTTCTTTTGTTTCATCGGCTGGGTAGAGGCAGTAGATGTAATCATCGTTACTACAAATGAATGAGGGAGTATGCTCCCACGCCTCAGCAAGTACAGCTCCAAAGGCCTTTGCGTTTTCTGCCTTATTTGACATTCATATTCACCATCAAGCTAGATGAGATTACTTGACTTCTATTAGGTTATGCCTTATTTGTTTTGCTGGTAGGACACATTACTCTCAGGGCCGGAACCATACAAATGAGTAATAGACGATTTCTCCATTCTCTTTTACTGTTGCAATGATGAATTTTTTGCGAACTGAAGTGGCAAGTCTTCCTGCACGCACGATATCTAATGGGAGGACCCCCTTTCGTTGTGGGATGACATGCACTAAGAATGGTGCATGATCCAGACCCGGGCCTCGCTCGTAGACTGCAAAATCGGTCCCGAATTTCAGTCCTGGACGAATAATGTACTCTCGTTCTCTGAGATGTTTATACACGAGAAACTTGTCCCAGTACTCGTCAGACCGTTCAAGGCCTATCTTGATCAGGTCTTTAGACGTGAGAAATCGATCTGTGACCGGATCGTGGACCCTGATACGGTCCTGTTCTAACAGATATGTGCACTCCAATAATGACAGTTCCAGTGGCTTGTCAAATATTGGGGACTTTGGTTTTCTAATCCCCACAGGCTGGCCAAAGTACCCCTCAGCATAGAGCCTCATTCCATCTTCTGGATTCCACACAACGGCTCTATCGCCAAGAAATTCTGCCTCTGGGACCTCGTCTGTCTGTTGTTCTGTCAACCACTTTCACCAACACTTCTACGTGTTGAGCGTGAGTGAGAGACCTCTGATCGTATTTGATGCATCCTCTGCAAAGTTACTGCCTTCTTCAAGTGCATTGACAAAATCTCTGACTCGCAAAATTATCTCGATGGGAAGTTTCATCGGATAGAGCAGCGCCCAAATGTCTCTCATTAATACATCAATCGTTTTTTCCACGTTGCAAATCTCATACGTCTTTGCAAGTGCCTTTTCCATGTCGAGAGAGAGGAATCTTATGGCCTTTCGCTGGTGGGTCACGATCTCTAGATATTTCTCTCCAAGTTCTACGATTTTCTCTTTTAATGTGCCTTCCGGCTTCCATGACCCCATAAATGCAGCAAGATGATAGCACGCGATCTCTGACGCATCAATTAATTTGTCATTATAGTGGACTAGTCTCAAGAGGTCCTCTCTTTGAAGAAGCGTGTTCGCTCTGGCTAATTCACTTAGAATCGCCCGCTTTAACTCATTACCTTTTTCCTCAAGATGAGTCACCTTGGATAGGTCATCCTCACCGAGCACCTCTCCATTCTCCATCCATTGTAAGACGGCACTAGAAACCATTTTGGCTGCTGAGAAGGCTGCTCTGAAATGTTCGTCAAGCATCTGCGTGACGTTTGCCAGTTCACTTGTGAGGAATCGCCCATTGTCAAGTACCATATCTGCACATCCTTTGGATGCGTCGTTCCATTGATGACCAGTTTTAAATCTTCGCAGCTGCGAGTTTTCATCAAAGAAGGTGCATTTATGGAACCTTGGCAATTGATTGTAGCATTAATTCAGGGTCTTGTAGAATGGTTACCAATTAGCAGCGAGGGGCAAGCAATCCTCTTTGTTTATAATTTTAGTTCAGTACCTTCATCAGCATTAGTATCGGTGGTCATATGGCTTCATCTTGGTACCGCTCTTGCTGTGATTGTGCGCTATCCTCGCGATTTCTGGCGAATTATAACACTGAAAGATCGCAATCTGTTCAGGCTACTTATGATTGCAACAATTGCTACAGCTGTAGCAGGTATTCCTCTCTATTTCTTCCTGAAGGGCAGTATCACCGCGTTTCATGGTGAGATTATCAATATGTTAGTTGGAGGTATGCTGTTCGCTACAGCTCTTATTCTCTATCTGCCTACACGACACAACCCCGATGAAGTGCTACATACTGAAGAAGTCGATGACAAGAAGGCAGGGTTCACGGGACTTGTGCAGGGGTTCTCTGTGTTACCCGGACTGAGCAGATCTGGAGTGACAATGTCTGCTCTGCTAATGCAACATGTAGACAAAGAAAAGGCGCTCTGGTTTAGTTTCTTAATGAGCGTCCCGGCTGTCATTGCTGCTGTGATGCTTGATGTCTTGACTGGTGAGGTAGTGACGATTACTATCCCATTGGGTGAACTCATAATTATGGAGGCAATAGTCTTTGTTGTGGGTCTTGCGTCAATGGAGGCATTGCTACGATTGGCGCGAAAGATAGAATTCTGGAAACTTTGCGTAGTGTTAGGTACTGTTGCTATTGTATTTGGCATACCCGCCTTACTCTGATAGCTCCTCATGCTTTTGAAACATGATGGCGATAGGTGCATTAGCCTTTCGCCATTCAGCTAATTTTCCCTCGTAGTTCAGCGGTACTGGATGACGGCCATGATTTCCGACTACTACAAAGAGGGTTCCTATACGTGATTGACGGTACAACACTTTGATCCAGTTGTCTGCTCTCTTGACGATCTTTGAGAGTAGCTTCTCTGGTGGTGTCTGGTGCCCATATTGAGCATATAGGCTCTCGAAGTCAAGAAAATGGACGAACATAAGTTCGCTCTTGAATACATGTCTTGTTGCTTCTATATAGGATGTCATGTCATCTCGTGTTGGAATCGTATAGCCAGGGTCGAATCCGAAGGTGTCCATGTCATCACCACGACAGATGACCCTGACGAATTTGCCGTATTGTTGTACATAGTCGATTAAATGGAATGCTGGTCCTCGAAGTAATGACCGAATCAGAGGGACCGCATAAGGATCGGGTGTGTCTAAGAGGGCTAACACTTCAAGTTTCTTGATGATGAACTCTGGCTTGTATACGACCGCCTCAAAAAGCCCGAAATTATCAATTGATATTATGACCACGGCTCGTGGATTGAATCGTTCAATTAGATCCGCATTTGGTGCTGGTAATCTATCAGGAATCTCGATGTCCATCATACCTAGGATTGATGATGGGAATTCGTGTGCAGAAACCGATATCTGTGGAAATGACATCTGATACATCCTGCTCGTAGTCAGAGCCCGTTGCACAAATGAATTCTTTCACACTTAAAGGTCTTAATACTGTGTTATTAATGCAACCTGCATATCGGCTCTGTGTGAAAAGTCAGTGAAATAGTGATCATGAGAAGTATGAACACCATTTTGCGATCGAATCCAAAACGTTTCGGGATCCATTCTGACTTGAACGATCTATGTCTGTGGACTTTTCACACAGCTCCCTGCATATCGAAGCATTAAAAGAGCAATAGCGTGGAGTCTCGATGTGTTTACGATGAACCTTCGAGATATCATTTACGATAAGGATATCAAATTTATCCTCTCTGGCGGTAAGGGTGGTGTTGGTAAGACAAGCTGCGCCGGAGCCATTGCTGTTCTCTCAGCCGAATACGGGCTGCGCACACTTGTGATCTCTACAGATCCGGCTCACAGCCTCAGTGATAGCATTGATCAGAACCTCTCTGGTGGCGATGTTATCAAGGTCGAAGGCATCGATAATCTATGGGGGATGGAGATTAACACCGAAAAAGGGATGCGTGAGTTCCAAGAGAACCTTGGCCAGATGCAAGGACCTGAGGTCGAGATGGCATCACAATTAATGGGTGGAATGGATAGTATGCCCCCCCCCGGCTCAGATGAGGCCATGGCCTTTGGAAAGATGCTGGAGTTCATAGGCGACCCCAATTATGATCGGGTGGTCTTCGATACTGCACCTACTGGGCATACTCTCAAACTGCTTGAGCTACCCGACCTATTGGACAGCTGGCTGGGTAAGATGTTGACTCTTAGGCAGCGTATCAGTTCTATGATGTCTGGTTTCAAGGCATTCCTTGGTGGTGCTGCTCCTGAGGAGGATGACTCGTGGAAGATGTTGCAACAGACCAAAGAGAAGATCCGTGCTGCAAGCGTCATGCTGGCCGATGAAAAGCTGACGCAGTTTGTTGTTGTCATGATCCCCGAGGCGATGGCAGTCTTTGAGACCCAGCGTCTTCTCTCCAGTCTGAATAAATGGAGCATCCCCGTGAGCAATATCATCGTCAATCAGCTTGTTCCAGAGAACCCATCGTGTCCCTTCTGTACAAGTCGGCGACGTATGCAACAGTCCAACCTTGTCGATATCAGGGAGTTGTATCATGACCTCCATGTCACAGAGGTACCGCTCTTTGACCATGAGATCCGAGGAATAGATGAACTTAGAAGGCTCGGGCACATACTAATCAACGAGGAGACCACACAATGAGATACGCGGTTCGAAAAAAGATCCTATCCTTTCTCTTCCTGTTACTGTTCATTGCATCTCTTGTTGCAGCAGCCTACCTTGTATTCAAAGGTTAATCCATGCTTGTGAGACGTAAACGAAGAGTCGTCCCCACCGTTGTGTGCGGTGGTGTGATTCAACTATCCCCTTGACTCTCTTAACGGTAGAGAATGAACCTCTTTCGATTATATGCCGAATTCCTTTATATCTTGGACTTGTTATTGGAACTTAGGGGACGCGAGTTTTGAATATAGATGCCAATAAAATGTGGTTCCTTTTCATCCTTGGTGCAGGTCTGCTTATAGGACTGATTCCAATCCTCATCATACTATTTGGTGGGATCGATTGGTTCTATCTGACACAACTCCAGTTCTGGCCGCTCTTGGTCATATATGTGATAATCGGCTACTTCCTGTTTTGGTTTGGGCTGACTTTACTGTCTGCTGCTCCATGGATCGATGACAAAAAAGTCGCCAGCGTTAGTACCTACATCATTTCCATTTTCAAGGCTATTATTTTAATAATGCTTCTCTATGGTCTGTTCAGAGGACTTGTTCCTGATGATGTGTTTGTGATTGGGACAACATACGTGATATTATTAATAATTAGTGGGACTGCTAATCTGGCAATCCCGCGAAGGCGAGAGAAAATGATTCGTGATCAAAGTAAAACGGCTCGCAAAAAAGTGTTAAAATTAATAAACCAGGCAGATAACAATCTCAAGAAAAAGGACTTCAAGAATTTCTATATGGATCTCACTCGCGCACTAGAGCAGACATTCAGGAACATAGATGCGAGCCGGTATAGGTTTTCTTTTACAACTCAGTTGCTTATGTGGCGAACTTGGTTTGATGACACGCTCGCTAACAATCTCGAAACGGCAAAACGATTCTTCTCTGCAAAGAAGCTAGGCATCAATAAACAAAAGCTCAAGCGTTTGTGGAACTCGACAGATGATCTACGTAAAGCTCGGAATATCGCCGCTCATAAAGATAAACTCGGTAAACTTCGAACTTCACCTGAATCAATATTTGATGATGTACGCCTACTGATCACATCTATTGAGAATTGGCGTTCAAAAAATATTAGGTGATACGAGTCTTTGCTGTCTAAACTCATCATATGTCTAGGTCTTGTATGATGATGATTATTATTATACACCCTTGACTCTCTTGACGACAGGGGGTCGGATCTTGTAGAGGATTCTCCCACCACAATGAGGGCACTTGACACCAGGGAGCTGCTTTAGATCCTCTTTTTGAACTTCAGCGTGACAGAAGTGACAGATATACGTCATTTGACCACCGAACATTATCCTCAAAAGTTTGCCATATGAAGCTTTGCCTATCGCTGCATTCTCAGTGAACGACTCTCCCCAGAAGCAGGCCTGCACTCAGGACCTTGGTGATCTTGACCGTCAACAGCGTGCCCGCAGAATAGCCACCCGGTACTGTCATGATCGGCCCTTCACTTAATGGGTACACCATAGTATATCCTCTATGGGTCAGAGAGGGTTCGGCGGCAATCCCCTTGATGGTTGTATTCAGATACCGATCTTTCTTTCCGCGATTGATCTTCTCGGCTGCATCTCGTAATCGTTTTCCTAACGGATCATTGAACGAGGCAGGTGGGAAGTCTGCAAACGCGGAGCCCGGGAGTGGTTGGAACCCGTAGAGTATTATTCTCTCTGCACCCGCCTTACTGAGTTTCATCATTAGTCTGATCGATTCCTCAACGGTTTCGGAGGTCTCCCCGGGCAGTCCATATATCAGATATACAAATGGGCTCATGTTGAATTTGTGAGCCACTCGCACGGCATTGAGCACATCAGTGGGGGTTCCGCTCTTACCTATCTTTTCTATATGCTCTGAGGAGCCTGATTCGAGACCTATGTTTGGAGAGGTATCGTGAGCATATTGTGTGATGGCCTGTGCAACCTCTTCCGTAAAGAGGCAGGCCTTCATATTCTCTATCGCGAGATGGGCAGTTCCCTCCTCGAATTGTGGCAAGGCAGTGATGTCTGCAAGTAGTTCCTTGATCGCATCGATATTTGCTGTAGGACTACATGGATCTGTGAGTGGATACGGTCCTCTCTCATAATCAAGAAAGTCGGGTGCCTCCAAGACGATCCTGTGCACCTCTAGGTCCAGAAGGTCTCGTACCTCCTCAACTATTGTGCTCTGTTTTCGTGAACGAGGTGCTCCCCATGTTGCTGGGACGCTGCAGAAGCCACAACCCGGTGGAATGTCCTCTGGGCAATAGATCCGCGCCTTATAGTCTGGTGAGTCACAGTTTCCGCAGTCGGTGCATGCCCTTCCATCCGGCAGTGGAATTGTGGGTCTTCGAAAATTCGAGCAACCGCGAATGACTTCCACGTACACTCTACTTGCCTGATATGCCGGATAGTCCATCACTCGTTGGATGGAGGGTCTGAAGCGATCCATCTCTTCAGGTGTTAGCAGAGGGCGTGGCTCGGTAATGGTCGGGGTCTTATCGGCCATATACCCAACCCCTCTGATATCTGCAAGGTCACATTCTCCCTCGAAGAATCCCTTGTCCAGCAGTTCTGACAGGGTGGCCTCCCCTTCCCCAATCACGATCGCATCAGACCTGAGATCGGTTAGGACTGACTTACCTCCTGAGGCAATAGGCCCACCGAGAAGAACGCGCCCTCTATGATGTCTTCTCCAAGAACGGATGACCTTGGATATTGCTGGTCGGTCCATGCTCATTGCACTTATTGCCACATGTTCGAATTCACGAAGGCGTGCCTTTCCATGGAGGATATCTTCCACTCTCTTGATCCTGCACTGATATCCTCTCTCCTCCAAGATACCAGCTATTGATCTGGGACCACAACCAATGGCATCACGTGATGTGATTCGTTTACCACTTCCTGCACTCAATGCATCAACGATCAATATCCGGTGGTCTGTCATTACTGTTCATGTCTACAATAGCATGCTTCAGTTTAACTTATATGCTCGACTGGGGCAAAGTAAGTAGCATTAAAGTAACAATCAACAGGAGAACGTGAAACCTGTCAGACGAAGACGGAATATGTCCAAATTGTGGTCTCCCCAAAGACCTCTGTGTCTGCGAGACCATCGCACAAGAAGAGGCGCGAATAACAGTCACCGTTGAACGACGCAAATGGGGTCGGCTCACAACGGTTGTTTCTGGTTTTGACAAGAATATCGATCTCAACGATATGGCGACCAAGCTCAAAAGTAAGCTTGCCTGTGGTGGCGCTGCAAAGCGCGGGCATGTAGAGCTTCAGGGCGACCATCGTGGTGTGATCAAGGATGTCTTGAGTAAACTGGGGTTCCCTGAAGAGTCCATCCACATCGATTGGTCGTTCAAAAGATCCGGTCGAAGGTAAGTAACTCTTACGCGCTGCTTGTCGTGCGAGGCGAGAGCGGTCACGCTCTAGCTAGTTCAGTGTATCTACGGAATCGATACGGAGAACTCGTACTATCTCTTTGTATCGATTTCTGACGGTTACCTCTGTTACTCGTGCGACTTCAGCGATTTCGCGTTGTGTTCTGCGCTCATCCAATAGAATTGATGCCACATAGATCGCTGCCGCTGCAAGACCTAGCGGATCTCTGCCTATCGTGAGACCCATCTCTCTGCTCTTTCGTAGTATTTCTACAGTTCTTATCTGTACAGGACTGGAGAGTGATAGATCGGATGCAAATCGGGGGATGTAGTCAATTGGATTGGAAAGTGGTATCTTGACCTTGAGGCTTCGTAAGAGCAGTCTATAACATTGCCCCAATTTTTTCTTATCGACTCGTGACGCATCAGCCACCTCGTCAAGAGGTCGGGGCTTTTGTCGAATCCTGCATGCTGCATAGAGTGTTGCGGCGACCATCGCCTCTATTGATCGTCCCCGTACTAATTTCTTGATTATTGACTTGCGGTAGAGCACTGCTGCAAGTTCTCGGATGGATTTTGGCAGGGACAGCTGGGATGCCAGTCTCTCAAGTTCTGACATGGCCTGTGCAAGATTTCTGTCGATTGATCCATGCACCCGTGAACGGATCTGCCACTTTCGTAATCGATAGATCTCGGACCTGCGTGAGGGACTCAGCTTTCGCCCTGAAGTATCCCGATCTCGCCAATCAATCATTGTCGAGAGGCCCTTGTCATGGATCGTGTAGCGCATTGGTGCTCCCACACGACTTCGTGCATCAGCCTCTTCTGCACTGAATGCCCTCCATTCTGCGCCTGTATCAATCCTGTGATCTGATAGGACCAGCCCGCATCCCGCACAGATGCGTTCACCACGTGCAAGGTCTTCTACGACCTGAGTTGACCCACATTCGGGACATACAATCTGTTGTATACTACTCCCCTCTGGTAAATCCCGTTCTGCATTGCTCTGCGAACCTTCCACACATTTCCTCCCCTGTACAGGTTGGCGGGTGTCTCGAAGCAAGAAATCGTTGACAGCACGAGGCATCGTAGTGTACTAGGCCCGAGAATTGCCCAATGTTGATTGTATAATGTTGAACAAGTTGTCCAATCTTTCTGTTGCTGCTTGCAACCCACCTCATATCATATCCACAAAGACGCATTTAATGATTGTGGGAAGACTATTACGGTCTGTTAGATGCATATTTCAACGGGAAAGCGCTATTTTTGTAGAACTTGATCCTCTAGGTGGTCTGTTCGTGGCCGTCTTCTGTGATGATTATGGTGTGTTCGTGCTGAGCCACAAGTTCTCCCTTTTCCTCTGCTAGGATATGATGCGAGATGAGGGCCCCGTTCTGTTGTAGTTCTCTGATCGCCATCTTCAACGCGGCATGTTTCATACGCTTGGCCAACCATCGTTCGGCAAATGGGAACTCTTTGTATTCGCGTCGAGCGATCCCAAGAAATTGTTTTGACCCCTTGAAGCGGACAGGCACTCGTATTGGGAGAAGTTGATAGATCACCGGGTTGGGCAGATCACTGATGTTTCCAGAGCCCGTACTTGCAAAGGTCTCAACGGCATAGAACTCACCCGCCTCTACCTTGACCTCCGCCTTCCCCGATACACAAGGTACTTGTTTATCACTGTGTAGAACCCAGCGTTCAAGTTGGTGTCCCGTCAATTGTTTGATGGGTTCAAATCCTGCGCTTCGGATCGTGTCTTCTATGAGTGCACCAATCGTGTTGAGTTTTGCTCCCGGCCTCATTAACTCGATAGCTACTGTCGTAGCCTCTTGGGCCGCCTTGACCAGGCTCTCATGTTCCGGGTTAAGGGCTTTAGTGAATGCGGTGTCAGAGATATACCCATCAATATGTGCACCACAATCGACAGTGACAAGATCTCCCTCTTGGATGACCGTTTCATCATTCAGGGGTGAGGTGTAGTGTGCTGCAATATTGTTGATCGACACGTTGCAAGGGAATGACGTGCCGTCCGCATGTTCTAGAATATATCCCTCCACAGCCTCGACAATGTCGATCACTTTGGTACCGGGCTTGATCATGGGGCGAGCAATATCAAGTGCTTCTCTTGCCACCACGCCCGCGCGACGCCATTTATCTAGTGGGTCTTCATTCTCATCATTCTCTTTGGTCTCTTTGTCGGGGGTTGGTTTTTTGTCTGACAAATCGATTCACCTGTGATATGGCCGTATGGAGGCAATGGACTCCTTTGATAAAAGTGTTGGAATGTGATATTCTCTCACAGGATAGATGCGATCTTGTTTGCTACACGAGTCATCATGAAGAACATGTACCCAAGGTTGACCTTCTTACTTGTGAGCGTGCAGAGCAATGCATCTTCTCCCGCATTACAGATGATAATGTACCCCTTCTCGCCCTCCACAAGCATTCTGACCAACTCGCCACGCTTCAGCTGTTTGAATACCTTGCGTGTGGACATGTCGATCTGAGTCGTCCTTCCTGCAATGATATCCTCATCTGGAACATCACTACCCGGTTTTCCATCGGGGTAATGGGAACAGATTGTTAGTCCCTGTGACTTCGATATGATTAAACTGGCCTGAACATTTCCTTGGGAGGCTCTGCTCAGGTCCTCAAGCAGCTCGGTAAGCTTCTCTGTCTTACTGGACAATTACGGGTGACCTCCCTTAGGCGCGCACTATATTCAGGAAGAGCCTCACTATTTAAACTCTCTTGGCGCCAGTCTCCTTTAGTGCTTTGACTATTTTGGTGAGACCTGTACCATTATCTCTTATTGCCTGTTTCTCCACATACGTCCCTTGCACCACAATATGAGCTCCTGCCTCGACCGCATTTGTCACGGACTGAGCATCATTGAATCCGCCACCTGTGATGATCGGGATGTCAGAGAACTGGGAGACGGTCGAGATGATCTGAATTGGTACTCCTCCGCCTTCCGCACCGCTCCCTGCCTCCAGATAGACAAGCTTGAATCCCATGAGCTCGGCAGCAAGTGCGTACATTAGTACCAGCTTGGGTTTATCTCGTGGAAATGGTTTGGCATCGCCGACCCATGCAGCCGTCTTCCCCGGTGCGATGAGCAAGTATGCCATCGGGATCGCCTCAAGACCTGACATCTTGACACGGGCCGCTGCAAGTGACTGCGCACCGACGATCCAGTATGGGTTTGTGCTGTTGAGAAGGCTCATGAAGAACATGGCATCAGCATACTCGGAGACCCCAGTGATATTGCCCGGAAAAAGAATGGTCGGGATATCAATCGCCTCTGAGATTGCCTTGACGGCCTCGTCGATGACTCCAAAGATGGTGCTTCCCCCTATCATGATTGCGTCAGTCCCTGCCTGCTCCGAGAGCTGGGCCAGTTTGACTACCGTGTCAGTGGACATCTGTAATGGATCGGGATCGAGTAGGGTAAAATGAAGTGCACCTTCGGTGTCTATCTTGTCCCTAATATACTTCCAGACTTTTTCGGACATGATTTTGTCTCCAGTGTATAACGAAGCTGCCTCATGGCTGGCTTTTTACAGTTTTGGTGATTGTGCTGCGTCACTAGTTTGAGGCCCCGTTCTGATCGTTCCTGCTTCTTATGCGCGGAAGAAATCGTCCTGTTCTGTTCATATATTCGCGGTATGTATCTCCAAAGTGGTGCAAGAGGCCTCTCTCCTCAACAATAGCGATCTGATAGTATGCAGGGATCCCAGTGAGTAGTATCGCCGTCACGAGTGAGGGGAACATCAGAAACAGCCCCGCAAAACTCAACCAATATGATAGGTATGAGGGATGCCTGACCTGCGAATACGGCCCCCTTGTGACAAGCCTGTGATCTTTAGGCATTAGCCACGAGCTAGCCCCTGCTCCGCGAACGGCTCGTGACCATAGATGGAGAAAGATGCCGCTCTCCAACAATGCAAAACCGACAATCCAGAGCCACATGGGAGAATCATATGATACTATGAGTACGAGTAATAATAGCGTCATATTGTGCTGTAGCCATGCGACGGATATGACCAGGACCAATAGAAATGAGAGCAGTGTAGTGATTGTCACGATCCAAAGTACGTTTCGTGGAAGGTCCTCATTTGGTTCTTTTAATCCGGCGTTCTTCTGTCGCCTGATTTTTTTAATATCAAGATAGATATGCGTGATGACATCCACCGTTGTAAGTATGCCCGTTACTGGGCCAATGATCTGAAGATCTATCATACTGCGTCAGCACACCTATGAATTTTGAAGATACTATTGGATTTGTTCATTTGGTATCATGCAGATACACACTTTCGAACATATTTCACGAGCTGTATGACCGAAAATGGAACGTAATCCTTTATTATTCCTCTAGTGCATCGTTCCTCATAATATCGACAACGGGGCTGTGCAGGTATGAACTGCAAAGCACGCTGTGCGCGACGAGGAATCGATCATGCCTGAACCACGAATTGGAATTTTCATTTGTCATTGTGGTAGTAATATCGCAGGTGTCGTGGATATAGGCCGAGTACTAGATGAGGTGAAGAATCTTCCAAATGTCGTGCATGTGGAGGATTACAAGTATCTCTGTTCCAGACCCGGCCAGCAGATCATCAAGGATAGAATCAATGAGATGCGTCTCGATCGAGTGGTCATTGGTTCCTGTTCTCCGCGGATGCATGAACTGACCTTTCGACAGACCATGCGAGAGGGTAATCTAAATCCGTTCCTTCTTGAGATTGCTAATCTACGTGAACAGAACAGCTGGATTCATCAGGAACACCCCGAGGCCGCTACCGAGAAGGCTATCGATCTCATCCGTATGGCAGTCGCGCGCGCAAGATTATTGGAGCCACTTGAAGAAACCGAAGTGGCCATTGAGAAATCCTCTCTGGTCATTGGTGGCGGGATCGCAGGTATTTCAGCCGCCCTTGACATGGCCGATGCGGGATTCAAAGTATACATTGTCGAAAAGGAGCCCAGCATTGGCGGAAAGATGGCCCGCTGGGACAAGACCTTCCCCACACTTGATTGTGCCTCCTGTATTCTGACCCCGCGAATGGCGGAGACCGGGTCTCATCCAAACATCGAGCTCTTGACGATGGCCGAGGTCGATCAGGTGGAGGGCTTCGTTGGTAACTTTGAGGTGACCATCAAACAGCGACCACGTTATGTTGACATTGACAAGTGTACCAGTTGCGGTGACTGTTCTGATGTCTGCCCTGTTGATGTTCCCGCAGAGTTCGATGCAAATCTGACATATCGTAAGGCGATCTATATTCCCTTTGCGCAGGCAGTTCCCTCAGCCTACCTCTTGGACATGGACAACTGTCTTGGTGTTGATGCGGTACGCTGTGGCAAATGTAAGGAGGCCTGCGGTGCAGAGGCTATCAATTATGACGATCAAGAGAAGACGATCAAGATCAAAGTCGGTACCATTATTGTAGCAACGGGCTTTGACCTCTTTGACGCCACAAAGAAAGAAGAGTACGGGTACGGCGAGTTTCCGAATGTGGTCAATATCGGCGAAGTGGAACGCATGCTCAGTTCAGCCGGACCGACACAAGGACATGTGGTCCGCCCCTCTGATCTGAAAGAGCCGAAACGTATCGTCTATGTCCAGTGTGTTGGCAGTCGGGATGAGCGTACGAACCGGTATTGTTCGCGTGTCTGTTGTATGACTGCAATCAAGCAGGCTCGAATGATCCGTGACAAGTTGGGTGCGGAGATCTACATCTTCTATATTGACCTTCGAACCTTCGGAAAGGGTTACGAGGAGTTCTATGAGTCAACAGCAGCGGCCGGTGTCAATTTCATTCGTGGCCGTGTTGGAGAGATCCTGCAAGATGACGAGACTCATAGTCTGACTGTGAGGGGTGAGGACACGCTTCTCGGGAAACCCGTCAATCTGGATGACGTGGATCTTGTTGTTCTGTCTACCGGGGTCGTGCCTCCAGAGTCGGCAAAGAAGGTCCGTCATATTCTCAATCTTAGTCAGTCCCCTGATGGGTTCTTGCTTGAGGCGCATCCAAAGCTTCGCCCTGTTGATAGTTTTAATGATGGTATCTTTGTTGCAGGCATGGCTCAGGGTCCAAAGGATATTCCCGATACTGTCGCTCAGGCCAAGGCTGCGGCAGCAGGTGCGATGGCACTAATGGGCAAGGGTAAGATCAGTATTGAGCCATACTATTCCATTGTTGACGAGAACAAGTGCTCTGGCTGCAGGGTCTGCGTCTCCGTCTGTCCCTACAATGCAATTACGATCAACGAACGCGAGAAGGCGAATGTCAATCCTGCGCTCTGCAAGGGCTGTGGAACCTGTACTGCGACCTGCCCTAGTGGAGCTATCACATCGCAGCACTATACCGATGGCCAGATTCTTGCAATGATCAACGAGTATCTGTCCGGAACGATCGGGGCGCCACAGGAATAGAACGATACATATCGGAAGCATTTTCCGTAGGTCGTAGAGTGTAGTCGGTATGACCGAACCGCAACTGACAGTGGCAATTCTTGCTGGAGGCGATTCCACTCGCTTTACTACTGATAAGGCTCTGGCTCAGTTTCGTGGACGCCCCCTACTCCAGCATATGTTGGCTATTGCCCATCAAGTATCGTCTAATGTCATAGTTGTGGTCTCGAGCGAGGATCAGGCGGACCGATTCAGACCACTGGTGGGTTCGGTCAAGATAGTCTCCGACCCTGAGGGCACTGAGAAGTGTGCACTCACAGGGGCCTTGACCGCATTCGAGTATGTTGGTTCCCCGTTTACGCTCCTGCTTCCTGTAGACACGCCCTTGGCAAACGTGCCTCTTCTGAAGGCACTGTACGATCTTAGGGGCACGCATAGTGCTATTGTCCCCTCTTGGCCTGAGGGCTATGTTGAGCCTCTCCATGCGGTCTATCGTACAGAGACCGCCTATGCACGGGGTCTCGGCATCTTTGAACAGGGCGACCGGAAGATGCAGGCCCTTCTCGATGTCCTGCCTAATGTGCTCTACATATCCACACTGGTCCTCAAAGAATTTGATCCCGACTTGAGAACCTTTGCTAATATCAATACCGAACAAGATCTCAGGCGCCTTGAGAGGCATCGCGGCCGTGCAAGTTAGAGGTTCATGTTCAGATAACGTATTCTGCATGTTCCCTCATGACCGACCATACAGGGGCCGTAGGGTTCAGCGGCCGTGCACTGTTTTCCAAATAATGGGCAGTCTTCAGGGTCTAATATTCCAAGAATGACTTTGTGACATTGGCATCCGGGAAGAATATCTACAGACTCCATTGGTGGGAACTCGAACTTCTTACGGGCATCGTGATCCGCAAATCTCTCGTGTAGATAATATCCCGACTTCTTTATCACACCGAGACCTCGCCATGGAGCATCATCGATATAGAATGCGTCCTCCAGCATCTTGAGAGCAACGGGGTTCCCCTCAGGACGGACCACTCTCCTGTACTCGTTTTCAGAGGTTGCGCGTCCCTCCTCGATCTGGACCAGTATCATCCTTACTGCTTCGAGCACATCTAATGGCTCAAACCCTGCTGCAACACAGGGAACATGATGCTTCTCCGCAAGTGGTTCGTAGACCTTCGTACCAATGATCGTGCTCACATGACCTGGAGTTATGAAGCCATCAACAGCAAACCCCTCGATATGCACAAGGATCTCCATTGCTGGAGGGATTACCTTTAGTGAGGTGAAGAGCGAGAAGTTCTCGGGAGGGCCTCTCAGTATCTCTACTGCGAATGTTGGAGCAGTGGTCTCAAAACCCGCTCCCATGAAAATGACCTCTCTGTCGGGGTTCTCGCGGGCTATCTCAACGGCATCGTTGATTCCATATACGACTCGCACATCAGCCCCTTTCATCCGTTCCTTTTCAAGCGACGAGGTGGTCGAGGGAACCTGTATCATGTCACCAAATGTTGTAATGATATGTCCCTGTCGTGCAAGTTCTACGATCTTATCGACATCTTCGGCAGCACAGACACAGACTGGGCATCCCGGACCCGCAACGAGTGAGATGTTTTCAGGAAGAAGCGCCCGGAGACCATTACTACTGATCGTGTCCTCGTGAGTGCCACAGACATGGACGATTCGAATCTTTTTCCCTTTGGAGCGACGTTGGATCTCTCGAACAATTGCCTCTGCATAATGAGGATCACGGAATTTCTTGAAGTCGAGCATTCTGTTTCAGGGCCTCGTCGCGTCTGATGTTGTGAGGCCATAAAAGAGCCATGATATGGCCGTGACGGATCTCAAGTGGTCTTCGAGTGTGCCTCATCTAAAAGTACCAAGGCCTCCCCGATCGATATTGAGAGGCGACCCGCCAGCTCACGCGGTGAAATGTCTGGTCTCTCTGGCAATATGTGTGCCTGCAAATAGCTTGCAAGACCCGGATAAAGAGGATTCCTTCGAGTGGTCTCTACAAGAATGGGCCAGAGCGGATTGTTTTTGACATCCCCTAAGTCTTCATCAAAGAGGGGTCCTATAAAGACTGGTCGTCCTATTGAAGATGTGTTCGTCTTTGAGAGTGGAGTTGCTGGTTCAAAATGATCCGTCAATCTCTTCTGTTTCATCTGCATCCCTTCAGGTAGTGCATCCCGGCGTGGACTGAGTCCAAGGATAGTATTCTCAAGAATGTTTTAAACATTGAGGGAGATGAACTGGACATTAGCCAATTTAGTAAGCTTTAACTAGATGCTTCTGAGTGGTCTAATAGTATAAGATTACTGGCCTCGAGCCAGCAACCTGGGGAATGATTACCAATTGCCACACGGCATCCGTAGAATAGTTTTGGACGTTTTGAAACCGCACACACCACGAATCACCGACCTTGCGTTGATGATCTCGCGGGATGAGCGGGTGAACGGTATTAATCTCTCTCTCAAAGAGGTTGATCAGAATACAGAGTCAATTTCGGTGACAATTGAGGGTGATGACCTCGACTTTGAATCGATCAAGGAGATTCTTGAGCAAGCAGGTGCTGTCATCCATTCAATTGATCAAGTAGTCGCTGGAAAGCGATTCGTGGAAGAGGTCACTCTTCAACCAGAGAATAGCTGATGTCTGTTGAGAGTCAATGGTCAAGTTCTTTGACCAGTCGTTGACTCTCGACCTCGATCTTTCTTTTTACGATTCCAAGTAGTTCCTGCTCAAATACCGTTGGAATTATTTTCACGACATTACAGAGCCTGTCTACGATGCGTTCCGCAAGTGCGGCTGGCGATACTGCTCCGCCCCGTACGATACTCAGTACGACTTCTTCTCCAACGCTTGATTTCACAATCGAATTTATCACGCTAGCGATTGTGCCATTCGGGTCTGCAAAGAAGGGTAACTGTGTCCTGTCGCGGAAGACAAGGAATCCCAAGGTCTCAACTATGCTATCCGTATACCATTCGAGGCTCGATTCTTTCAATCTGAGTCGCATGGCAAACTCATTCTTTGTCAGTGGGTTGGGGTGGCTCCAAGGATGTCGTGAGACAATGTATAATGCTGCACCAAAAAGGGAGTCTGCCTCTCGTGGGGCACCCATTTGGGAGATGTATCGTCTGACCAAGTCCAACGCTACTGACTGATAGCGTTCGTCAACCCTGTTCTCCTCGTAAAATCCGTGAGCATCGCGCACAAAATTCACTACTACTTGCGGGTTGACAACCATTTCCGTGTTCTCGCTATGATACACGATGCTCTCTCCTGCCGTCTCTAACCGACAGCCATGTTCTCTCGGGGATTTTCTGAATATAAACCATTTTGCATGCGAAGTTGAGGTGAGGGGATTCCGCGCGCTGCCGTTTTTCGACGTTTTTGCCTATCGTTTTGTGTAAACCTTTTCCAAGGCCCATCGTAGCGCACGCTGAATCTCTTCCAATCGTGCCTTTGTTCCATAATTTTTAATGATTATCTCCTTCAAGAATCCCTCTTCATCACTCACGTTGAAGTCGAAGACCTGATCCCATGTGATCTCGCCATTCTCGACCCTATGACGATCCTCCTGCTGGAACTTGCCGAGTATTCGTTCTACAAAGAACCTTGCAAATGCACCTCGCTTGATGTCATAGAGTGCATCCTCAGCAGGGGTGATCACGAGCGTGCCATTCTCGTTCTGTATCGTGGCCAAGAGAGTCGTTCGTGATTTATTGAAGACCTCTATGGTCTTGGGGGTCTCGGGTGCAGCGGTCTCCGGTGTCCTCTGCACTGTGGCTGTTGGTTGTGTGGTATCGACCTTTCCAAGGGCCGTATCGGCAGTGGCAAAGCTCCCAACGCCTATAGTATTATCCAGTGCCTGACGGTATGCTCGGATCTTTTCTAACCGTGCACTGAGTCTCTCGTATTCTTCATCAAGTTCTTTTCTCAATTCTAAGAGAATTCGTATGCGAGGATCTTCCAGTGCATGCACCACCTTTTCAAAGACTTGCCCGAGCAGGTAAGTCTTCCTGCACTTGTATATCTTCGCTTGTATTATATTCACGTATCTTCGATGACCCTGATAGCGAAATCAGGGCATTCCATCTCACATATGTGACATACAACGCAAGCTTCGAGATCGGCAACTACAGGCAGGTAAAACCCTCTATTATCAACTTTGTCGGCCTGTGCAAGAACATCATGAGGACAGACCGAGATACATATCCCACATCCTTTGCACAACTTACCGTCAACGGCTATTTCCTTCGCTTTTCGAGGCACTGACTAGTCACCACTCTGGGCCTCAGGCGTCCCCGATATAATGCTTGGCATTCGGCGGCCGAGAGTGTCAATTAAATACACAGATTACTGAGAGTTGATTGGAGTTCGCACGATGAAACAGTATCTTGTCTTCATGTGCCCTCGATGTAGGCACTACACAAACGCACCAGTCGGTCAGAAACGCAGGGTCTGTAGCTACTGTGGAAAGATCATCGACATCTCAAAGGCTGCAACTGCTCTCTTTGATGACTCGCATGCTGCGGCCGAGGCCGTCAAGCAGTTCAATGCCGGTAAGGATCACGATTTCGAGGAGGTTGTGCGGGAGTCCCGTGAGAAGATCCTTCGGTTGTTACCTCCTTCCCGCCTCAAGGTGGGGGACGTTGCTGATGATGTCAAAGGAGAGACGCTACCGACTGGGAAGACTCGTCGGCTCATGATGCTTCTTGAACGCTTGGCTCTTGATCAACCCTGCACTATTGGTGAGTTGGAGGACGCATGCAAAAAGTATGGTCTTCAATGGTCTTGGGCTGAGGCTCAACTGGAGAAGCTCTTTGCTGCTGGTGAAGTCTTTTATCCAACCCCTTGGAAGATTCGTTACATTGGTGCGCATGCGGACAAGAAGAAGCCCAGCACGATTGTGGATATCACGAACGAATTGCTGGCCTATCTGCGGAAACATGATGAAGAGGTTTCTGTTAAAGATTTGTACGCTCACTATGCGCAACATGGGGTATCTGAGGAGTCGGTTGATGCGGCACTTGAACGTCTGATGCGACAGAATGAGATCTATCAGCCTAAGCCAAACTACGTGCGTGCGTTGTGATTCCCGAGAGCTTAAATGAAAAGGTTCAGAGAGTGACTAAGGTAACAAGAGAATAAGAAAGGGACGCCAAAGAGAATGCCGATAGTTGAGTTGGTCGCCAAGAAGATTCTGAGATATTCCCCTGATATAGGCCTCAACATAATCGATCTAATTGTCCTACTGTGGCTATACTCGAATCCGTATGAGAGCAAACGCAGACAACTCTCCAGTATGAAGAATGTTCTGCGCATGACTGAGAGCATTCAGTCCCCTGATGGGGGCGTTCCAATAACCGATGACGAACTGACCCAGATTGTACTTGGCAGCCTTGATCGGTTGAAACGGAAAGGGCTTGCCTATATCAGGTCGTCCGGGCATCTCTTCGTCAAAGGAACGTTAACCGAAAAGGGAGTGCGTCTTGTTGAGGGGACAATTGATACACCCTCCTTGAGGCGTGTGACTGCCGAGTTTGGAAATAATCCATAGACCGAATTGAATCACGCTATAAAAAGCATCTATTATATTATTATTTATCTCTGCTTCTCCGAATACGGGACCGTTTTATTCCCGCATGGCCCCTCGAATACGGCAAAAATACATTCAACATTAGAGATCTGAAATATTACAGATGTGCTTTGAATAACAGGTTCCAAGAAGTGATAGTGGCCTACTTTTTCTATAAAATGGTCGAGTGATAAGGTTTAAATGATAATCCCTGCGGTGGGCTGGTATCCCTTTACGGAATAGCTGTTTCAAGACCGAAGGAAGCAGTACAGGCATTGACTTCTGCTCGCGGAACCGCCTGTATACGTGTGCCGGAGCGTCTTGGGGTGGTTATTGAGGGAAAACGACCGATTAGTCAGGCTCACAATAGTGAGAGACTTGGCCACGCCATGTCATTAGCACCGGAAGTGTGGTACCATGCCATCATACCGATATAGCATAATAGGCATTGACCCGGATAAGACCGCCATAGCAAGCGGCAGGAATATGAGATGTTCCCCGAAACAAAGCAGAGAAGTCTGTAAAGCGATCAAAGGCATGATGCTCGATAAGGCAATTGAGCTTCTCGAGAGTGTGATCGAGGAAAAGGCATGGATCCCCTACAGACGACACAAAAAGAAACGCGGTCATCATGCAGGAATGAAGAAGTGGGCTGCAGGAGGCCATCCGGTAAAGGCATCAAAGATGATTCTGAAGGTCCTCAAGAATGCAGAGGCAAACGCCGATGACAAGGGCCTTGATATCGATCGCCTGAAGATTGTACATGCCGCAACCCAGAAGGGCCGGACATACAAACAATTCATTGAACGAGCCTTCGGTCGGAGTTCGCCTTACTTCGAGATCACATCACATGTTGAGATTGTAGTTGAAGAGGTGGCCTAAGTGTCGGCAGTCAAATATTTTATTGAACAAAATGCCCGGCGATTGAGAATTGATGAGTTCTTAGCAATGGAACTCAACTCGGCAGGCTATGGTGGTGTCGAGATTCGCAAGATGCCCACTCGTACCGAGGTCATTATTCATGCCTCTCGACCGGGTGTTGTTATTGGTCGTCGCGGCTCAAAGATTCGTGAGCTCACAGACATCTTGGACCACGACTTTGGCATTCGGAATGTACAGGTGGAAGTTGCAGAAATCGAGAACCCATGGCTCAGCGCGCAGGTGATGGCCTCACGATTGGCACGCCAGCTTGAGCGTGGTGTACGATTTCGTAGGATGGCCTACTGGATTCTGCGTCGTGTCATGCGTGCAGGAGCATTGGGCTGCGAGATTATAGTCAAAGGTAAACTGTCAAGCCGGCGAGCACGTTATCAGAAATTCAGGCAGGCAACTATCGCCAAGACTGGGCGTCCTGCCGAAGTCTTTGTTGATGAGGCTGATGACATTGCGGTTCTCAAACCCGGTGTCATTGGTGTTAAAGTTCGAATTATGAAACCCGATGCTAAACTGCCAGGCGTCATTACGGTCAAGAAACCAAAGGTGAAGAAGGTCAAAGAGCGTGAACTGATCAAGGCCCCTGAAGAACCCACTGAAGAAGAGGTCACAGAGGCTGAGGCTATCGAGGAAGAACTCGAAGGTATCACCGATATCGACGAGCTTCGCGAGCTTGAAGAATTGGACGCCTTGGATCTTGTCGAGGACACTCCCACAGAACCCACATCAAGTGAGCCTGTGACTGATACAGACTCCACACAACCTGCTGAGGAGCCCTCTACGGAGAAGACCGCCGAGGCTGAAAAACCAGTGGAAGAGGGTCCGACCGATGTGGATCTCTCAGAGCTCGACGCACTGGACAAGATTGAAGGAGATGAGTAATCATGGCACGACTTACTGCTAAGGACATTCGAAGTCTTACTGATGCCGAGCGTAAGAAAAAGCTCGATGATCTCTATGACGAGCTTTCCACTGTGAGAATACAACTTGCAACTGGTGGTGGCACCGAGAACCCCTACAAGATCCGCGGTGTGCGAAGAGCCATTGCTCGAATTCTCACTATTCAACGCGAATCGGAGTTGGAGGCCCTCAAATGACAATCACACCTGAATCTCTCGTGAAGCATGAGATTACGGGGTTACACGCCCATATCGTTGATGCTCGTGATCCTGGCCTTGTATGCAGAGAGGGTACTATCATCGGGGAAACTCGGAACATGGTCTATCTTGAGACCCTCTCCGGGCTTGTAAAAGTCCCCAAGTCAGTATCTGTATTTGATATGCAATTGCCAAATGATACAGTTGTCAGGGTTGACGGACACCTTCTTGCGGGTCGTCCGGAAGACAGGCTAAAGAGGCCCATCAAGAGGAGATGGTAAAATGAGTAAGAGTAAGGTCAAGGTGCGCAATATTGGCATCCCTAATGTAACGCCACCTGAAAAGACATGTGAAGATCCGAACTGCCCCTTCCACGGAAGTCTTCCTGTTCGTGGTCGGATCATGGAGGGAGTGGTCACAAGTACTCGAATGCATAAGGCCTGTACGTTTCAACAGGACTATCTGAGTCTCGTCAAGAAATACTCACGATACGAAAGACGCAGATCAAAAAAGCATGCACATGTTCCCGATTGCATGGAGGTACGGGTTGGAGATACAGTCAGAGTTGTAGAATGCCGCCCACTCAGCAAGACGGTTTCGTGCGTTGTTATTGAAGTGAAACACCCCGAGGTTGGTCAGGAGGAGTAATCAATGTCGAGGAAGCTAAGCAGAGGAATTAGAAAGTTCATTCCGAGGATGTCCCGTGGTCTGCCTATTGGTGCCACACTCGTCTGTGCAGACAACTCTGGTGCCAAGGAGCTCAGACTGATCACAGTCCTCGGTTACAAGGGTAAGCTGCGCAAGCTTGGCAAGGCAGGTATAGGTGACAGAGTCAATGTTGCAGTAACCAAAGGCAAGCAGGAATTGAGAAAACAAGTCCTTACAGCAGTCATCGTCCGCCAGCGCAAAGCCTACAGACGACCCGATGGCACATGGATGCAGTTCGAAGACAACGCTGCGGTCCTCATCAAACCAGGTGGTGAACCACAAGGTTCTGAGATGCGCGGTCCAATGGCTCGTGAGGTCACTCTGAAATGGCCCCGTGTAGCAGCCATTGCTTCAAAGATAGTATGAGGTCGAGAAAGATGACAAAAAAGCCGAGTAGCAAGTCTCCCCGCAAGCAGCGACGACGTATATCCCCCCAGACCCCCTTGCACACGCACAAGAAACTGCTCAGGTGTAAACTTGACGAGTTGCTCAGAGAGGAATATGGCGTAAGATCGATGGTTGTCAGAAAGGGCGATCTTGTTCGTATCATGCGTGGTCAATTTCGTGACACTGAGGCTAAGGTGACAAATGTAGACTATAGACATGTTCGAGTCTATGTCGATGCCGCAACTACAGCAAAGGCAGACGGCAAGGAGGCACCAGTTCCTCTGCACCCATCGAACCTCATGATTGTCAAGATGGAACTCGATAATGAACGAAAGCAGATTCTTCAACGCAGAGCTGCTACATTAATGGAGGATGAGTAGAGTGGCGCGACGAGGACAAAAGAAGCATCTCAAACGACTGCCAGCACCTAAACACTGGCCAATTCAACGAAAACATGGTAAGTTTGCGACCCGAGTGATTCCGGGGCCACACCCCAAAGAAGAGTCACTCACTCTCGCTATACTTCTCAGAGAGGTCTTGGGTTACGCCGAGACGATGCGAGAAGTGAAGAGTATCCTCAACTCGCGTCAGATCTTAGTGGATGGCAGAGTGAGAACTGAGCCTCGATTCCCAGTAGGTGTCATGGATGTTATAGAGATCACCTCTTCAGGCGAACGGTTCCGACTTCTACCAAAGACCCGTGGCGGTCTTCGACTTGTTCAGATTGATGATAGCGAGGCGACCATCAAGCTCTGTCGTATAGAGCGAAAGATGATGGTGTCTGGAGGAAAGCTCCAGATGACCCTTCATGATGGTCGTAACATCCTTCTACCTGAGGGTAGAAATGCATCCGAGTTTAAGACACTCGATACGATTAAGATCACAGTTCCCGATCAGAAACTTCTCGAGTCATATCCTCTCAAGGAGGGCGCCTATGCAGTAATCACTCAGGGCAAGAACGTCGGTATCGAGGGGCGAATCATTGCTATTGAGCGACGGTTCGGCACTCATGCCAGTACGGTCACTCTTGAGGATCCAAATGGCACGCGCGTCCAGACAGCACTTGAATACGTCTTTGTTGTGGGCAGCGATCACCCAGAGGTCAGACTTGAGTCAACTGGAGGTGTTGCAGCATGACCGCTGTAGAAGAGACTCTTACACCCCATGAAGATGTCATTGTCAAGGAATGGGAAGCATATCCCATGCGCCGGCCTTTCATCTCAAAGGTCATTGTCGATATGTGTACAGGCGGTGGAGAACCGTTGAAGCGCGCATCAACTATCCTTGAGCAATTGACGGGGCAGACTCCTGTTCAGAGTCGCGCGAAGCAGACAATTCGTGATTTCGGCATCAGAAAGAGAGAGGCAATCGCAGTCCGTGTGACTCTTCGTCATGAGCGGGCCAAAGACTTTCTCAAGAGAGCATTAGAAGCCAAGGAGCATGTCCTTCTGATCAAGAACTGGGATGAAGACGGTAATTTTGCCTTCGGAATAAAAGAACACATCGATATTCCCGGAGTCAAATATGATCCACAGCTTGGAATTCAAGGCATGAACATAACCGTGGTCTTGGAACGGCCAGGCTTCAGAGTCAAGAGACGCCGTAGACGTAAGAACAAGGTTCCTTGGCGCCATAGGCTTACTCGTGAAGAGAGCATGGTGTTCGTCAAGAACGAGTTTGGAGTCGAGATTCTGGAGAAGGAGCGTGAACGCACGTATCTGTTCTAGAGGTGATTAATGATGAGTAGTAAAGGACGAGAACGTGATAAGAAGCGCAAGATGGGAAAGGGAAGCAGGACGTGCACCCGGTGTGGAACGCACCGCGCAATCATCCGCTCCTATGGTCTCAACATGTGCCGCCGCTGTTTCAGGGAAACTGCGGAGAAGATGGGATTCCGCAAATACAGGTAGGGAGGTCTTGAAAGAATGACGCTACTAGATCCACTGGCTGATGCAATGTCAAGCATCTACAACAGCGAGATCATCGGCAGATCTGAGGTGGTAATCGCACCTGCCTCCAGCCTCATTGAGCGTGTACTGCATGTGATGCAGATAAAAGGCTACATTGGCGAGTTCGAGAGAATCGACGATGGAAAGGCTGGCCGGTTCCGGATTCAACTCATGGGCCGGACCAATAAATGCGGTGTGATCAAACCACGCTACCCTGTCAAACGAGATGGCTTTGAAAAGTTCGAGAAACGATTCCTTCCAGCCTATAACTATGGTATCCTCATTGTTACCACCCCGCAAGGAGTGATGACCCACGAGGAGGCCAAGAAACGCGGGATTGGAGGACGGCTCCTCGCTTACGTGTATTAATGGAGGTCAAAGATAATGCCCAAAGAAGCACTCTATGAGAAGCGTATTGAAGTTCCCAGTGAATGTCAAGTCGAGGTTGATGATAAGACAGTGAAAGTGACTGGGCCAAAGGGCACCCTTGAGAGGGTTTTCCCTGAGCCTTACACCGAGATCCGTCTTGACGGGAATGAGATAGTGGCCTCCACAAATATCTCACGTAAACGCACACGTGCCCTAGTCGGTACGATCATTGCACATCTTAGAAACATGTTCATCGGTGTAGTTCATGGGTACACCTATGAGATGAAGATTGTGTTCTCACACTTCCCAATCACTGCGGAACAGCGTGGTCAAGAGATCATTATCAAGAATTTCATCGGTGAACGAGGAATACGAAAGGCCCGCCTCATTGGCGATGTGGAAGTGAAGATTACGGAGGATGATATCATCATCAGCGGGATCAACATTGAACACGTCTCCCAGAGCGCGGCGAATATCCAGCTCGCCTGCAAGATTCGTGACAAAGACCGCCGAGTCTTCTTGGATGGTATCTATGTCATCCGGAAACGGAAGGGCGAGGAAGTAAAGTCCATTGTATAAGGAGGAGTAATTGATGTCAGAGAAGTCGAAGACGACCAAGTCAAAGACGAAGAAGACCGAAGACACTCCAAAGGAGCCAAAGAAGACAACCACCAAGAAGACAACCACCAAGAAGACAACCACCAAGAAGACAACCACCAAGAAGACGACCGCGAAGAAGGCCGAGGCGGCTCCAAAGAGCAAGACGTCCTCCAAGAAGACGACTACCAAGAAGAAGACGACTGCAAAGAAGTCTGAGGCAAAGGAAGAGAAGCCAAAGGCGGCCAAGAAGAAGACGACTGCAAAGAAGTCTGAGGCAAAGGAAGAGAAGCCAAAGGCGGCCAAGAAGAAGACGACTACCAAAAAGTCAACCAAGGCAGAGGCTGCAAAACCAAAGAAGGCCCCCGCAAAGAAGACAAAGGCCAAGGAAGAGAAGCCAAAGGCGGCAGCCAAAAAGACAACAGCCAAGGCAAAGACCACAACCAAGACCAAGCCGAAAAAGAAGGCTTCCGCCAAGGCAAAGCCTAAGGCTAAACCCAAGGGCCCGCTCACACGTGAGATGGTCCTCAAGTCAAGAGAATTTCGTATTGCTCAGGCAATGCGCCATCGACAGCCCGCTTTCAGACATGATCAAGCACACCGCTGGATTCGTGTCAAAGACTCGTGGCGTAAGGTTCGAGGAATAGACAGTCCTACTCGGCAGAAGCGTCGCGGCCGTATCGCTATGGTCGAGGCCGGATTCCGCAAGCCCAAACTGGTCAGGGGCCTCCACCCCTCAGGTTTCGTTGAAGTGCTTGTGTACAGACCTGCCGATCTTGATGGTCTCAATCCTGATATCCATGCAGTCCGAATTGCTAGGACCGTGGGAAGTCGTAAGCGTCAAGATATCATCAAGAAGGCTGAGACCATGATGATTCGGGTGCTCAATGCTGGTACTCCGGAGAGCATCATGGAAGAAGACCTCTTTACAGAGCTAGATGGCATTGACATGGAGGTCGGAACACGATGAAATTGAGTACACAGAAGCGACTTGCTGCACAGGTCATGAAAGTAGGCAGGTCTCGTGTCTGGATAGATCCAGAGTTTATCGATGAAGTATCTCTTGCAATTACAAAAGAGGACATTCGTCGGCTTATTGATGAGGGTGCAATTCAAAGGCATCAAAAGAAAGGTGTCAGTCGAGGCCGTGCCCGTTATGTGATGCGACAAAAACGGAAAGGGCAGCGAAAGGGGCCTGGTCATCGAAAAGGCAAGGCCACTGCAAAGCTCTCCGGTAAGGAACGCTGGATGCGCAAGATCCGACCCATGCGACATGAGCTCAGACGACTTCGTGATGAGGGACGGATCACTCGGAGCACCTACCGCGAGCTTTACCTCAAGGCAAAGGGCAATGCTTTCCGTAACACAGCGCACCTCAAGACCTACATTGCGGAACACAAGTTGGAGGTGTCCAAGTAAATGGCCCATGGACCGACATATCGAGTCAAGTTTAGACGACGCAGAGAAGGTAAGACAGACTATTACAGGCGTCGACGTCTGCTTCTGTCAAGGCTCCCGCGTCTTGTTGTTAGAAAGACGAACACTCAGATCATAGTACAAGTGGTGAGTGCCCATGTACAAGGCGATTCGACGATTGCGTCGGCTGTGTCCACTGAGTTGAAGAACTATGGCTGGGATGCCAGCACTGCAAATCTCCCTGCAGCGTATCTGACAGGACTCCTTGCAGCACGACGAGCAAAGGCACGAGGCACTGGTAAGGCCATCTTGGACATTGGACTCAATCCGCCCATTCGTGGCTCCAAGGTCTTTGCCGCACTCAAGGGTGCTCTGGATGGCGAGCTTGACGTACCACATGATCCAGAGATCCTGCCTCCTGATGAGAGGATCTCCGGGCAACACATTGTGGCAGCGTACAAGCATTTCAGCGAGATCTCAGGCACCACCCAGTTCTCAAAACTTGGTGTGAAAAAGACGACGCTCACCTCACTACCAAAGAAGTTCGAAACAGTCAAGAAGGCACTTCTTGATATTCCTCCGGCTGACCTGAAACGAAAGAAAAAGAAAAAGGCTCCAGCTAAGGCCAAGTCCGCTGCGGCCAAGAAGGCCAAGCCCAAACGGGAACGACTTGAGGTTCGGGCGCCACGTGCAGTCCCACGCAAGCCTAAGCCCAAGAAGCTGATTGCCCGTAGTAAAGGCAAGAAGGGCAAGAAAAAGAAGAAGTAGGGGATGAATGATAATGAGTAAACAGAGAAGACGACGCACACCCCGATCCGACTATGACCCACTTCAAGACTGGGTTCCAAAGACCAGTCTCGGCCGCATGGTCAAAGAGGGTCACATTAACTCTCTTGAAGAGATATTCCTGAACAACTTCCGCATTCGTGAGCCAGAGGTTGTGGATGTTCTCTTTCCCGATCTTCGGCAGGAAGTTGTCGATGTGACTATGGTCCAGCGACAGTCGGATAGTGGTCAGCAAAAGAGTTTCAGGGTCACGGTCGTTGTCGGAAACGGTGAGGGCGTTATAGGTATAGGTGTTGGAAAGGCACCAGAATTCGTTCCTGCTGTCCGTGCGGCCGAATCGCGAGCGAAACTCAATATTACTGTCTTCAGACGTGGTTGCGGCTCTTGGGAATGCCGTTGTGGCGAACCCCACAGTATACCCTTCCAAGTATCTGGGCGTTCAGGTTCTGTAAAGGTCACGCTTCGTCCTGCACCTAAGGGTACTGGACTTGTGACGGCAGACGTGGGCAAGATCGTGCTCCGTATCGCCGGACTTAATGATGTCTGGTCAATCACAAAGGGACGATCACGCACATCCTCCAACTTTGCAAAGGCATTCGTCAATGCATTGTCCAAGACTTACAAGATGCTGCCACCTCAAGAATGGACCACACCAGGAGTGTATGAGTAATGAGTGCAGAAGAGCCAGTAGTTCTTGCAATTCGACTACGTGGGACCGTCAGTGTACGCCCTCAGATCGAAGACACACTCAACAAGCTACATCTTGTTCGGCTTCATCATGCGGTAATCCTCAAGCTCACGCCAAGTCTGCGTGGGATGATCACGAAATCAAAGGATTATATCACATGGGGCGAAGTTGATGCGGAAACCGCTGAACTGCTTCTTACAAAGCGAGGACGCTTGCCCGGTGGCGAACGCCTCACAGATGCATATGTGAAGAAGCATTCTGACTACAGCAGTATCAAGGCCTTTGCAAAAGATCTTGCAGCGGGCAAAGCAAGTGTCAAGGATGTTGAGGGTCTCAAACCCGTATTTCGGCTCACCCCTCCAACAGGAGGCTTCAAAGGCAAACGCCATCTGCCGGTTGGAATGGGCGGAGTCAATGGCTATAGAGGTAAGGGTATAAACGAATTTGCTAAGAAGATGATATGAACATAAGAGGTGTGCCAAATGTCATGGGACGACCCATTTGATGATTCGGATGATCCGCGAAAGGCCCTGCGTAAATGGTTCGGGGACTTTCTTCCAGACGAGGTCTTCCAGAATCTAGAAGAGATGATGGACCAGATCTTTCGAGAGGTGGCAGAGGGTGGTGTCTTTGATCCCAAACGCATGGACGATCTCATGCGAACCTCGGGCAACATCAGCCCCTTTGTCTTTGGGTTCTCTGTCAAGGTCGGCCCAGATGGCAAGCCTGTAATTCAGCGATTCGGAAATAGGCCTGCACCCGACGGGCCTAGAATGACTCCCGAGCTGGAACCACTTGTTGATGTGATTGAAGAAAACGATGAGATCATAGTGGTTGCTGAGCTACCCGGTGTCGAACACGATCAGGTCAAAGTCAAGGTCAAAGGGAAGACGCTGACCATTGATGTGACAAATCCTGAACGACCTTACCACAAGAGTATCGAATTGCCAAAGAAAGTCAAGAAAGAACAGGCCAAGTCCGCCATGAGAAATGGAGTATTAGAAGTCCGTCTAAAGAAGGCATAGAATGAGGAGTGACATCAGATGCAAAATCGAAGACCAAAACGAATCACAAAGCTGAGAGGGCGAAGAACCGCAGGTTACGGCCGTATCAAGGGTCATCGCGCCTCTGGTCAACGTGGTGGTAAGGGCAATGCAGGCTCTAAGAAGCACCACTACATTAAGGTCATGATGGAGAATCCCCGATACTTCGGCAAATGGGGGTTCAAACGCCCTGCAAGGCTCGTTGAGGAGGTTCGAATCCTCAATATCGGTGAGATCGACCAAAAAGTCGACCGATACGTAGACCGCGGAATTGCAAGCAAGAAGGGCGCCCGATATGTTGTTGATGTTTCCAAGCTAGGAGTCGATAAGATTCTTGGTGGAGGAAAGGTCAAACACAAGCTGGACCTGATAGGTGTGAAGGCTATCAGCGAGAGTGCGAGAACTAAGGTCACCGAGGTCGGTGGAACATTAGATCTCCCAGCCGCTTGATCTCTTCGCGTACGTATGATCGTCTGAACAGGACCGCAGTTTTGTTCTGTTCAGGCATTCTCTACTTTTTCTTATGACTATCATTAGCAAAAGCTGCTAGATACGAGTCCACTAATTCTCTATAAATCACCATCGCGAAGCGACCACTATCTTTAAAGGTCAAACCCAGATGGAACCACAAAAAACCTGCAGGAGACATTGGGTCTTGCCATCTAAGTTTCTAAAAGCCCTGTCACCTCTCGTTCGGATAATGCCTGAGGTCAAGGCACCTGACAGAGAGGTTTCATTTCGAGAAAAGGTCATCTGGACCATTGTGGTCCTGATAATATTCTTGGTCATGTCACATATGCCACTCTATGGTGTTGACAAGACAGCTGGAACCGACTATCTCTGGGCCATGCGAGTCATTCTTGCAAGCACCAGAGGTACACTCATGGAGCTCGGAATTGGACCAATAGTCACTGCAGGTCTTGTGATGCAGCTCCTCTCCGGTTCGAAGATCATAGATGTGGACTACAGCGATTCTGAGGATCGAGCCCTGTTCACTGGTGGTCAGAAAGTCCTTGCAATGTTGATGACTGCCTTTCAGGCCATTGCATACATTCTCGGCAATGCCTACGGTCAGCTCACACCAAACCAGCAGGTCTTGGTGTTTATTCAGCTCTTCGCCTCTGGTGTCATTGTCATCCTCATGGACGAACTGATCCAGAAGGGTTGGGGCCTTGGTTCAGGAGTCTCACTCTTCATCATGACCAATGTTGCTGGTCGTGTCATGTGGAACTCCTTCAACTTGCTTGAACTCGAGTCCGCCGCACCTGATGGTTACACTGGTCCTGGTGGCACACGGCTGCCCAAGGGGATCATTGCAGCAATAGTTGTCAACATTCTCCGATGGTTTGGTATTGGTACACAGACAAACCCCGCCGTTGACGCTGTTTGGCTGTTCTTCAGGAATGGCTACGATCCGAGTATCTTTGCGCTGATTGTCACCTTTGGCATATTTTTTGCAGTATTGTGGATGGAGTCCGTCCGTGTTGAGATCCCGCTTCAATATGCAAAGTATAGGGGCATGAAGGCGCGTTACCCGATCAAGTTGCTCTATACCTCAAATATTCCTGTCATTCTCGCACAGGCTCTGTATGCGAACATCCTCTTCTTTGGGCAGATCGTCTATAACAACTGGAACTCTGATCGAAGCAATCCATTCCTCAATCTTCTTGGGACGTTCACGCAACAGGAAGGTAGTAGTAGGATGATTGCGGATGGAGGTCTCGCCCGCTATATCACTCCTCCACAGGGGCTCATGGTCTTTCAGCAACCTGATGGGATATTACATATCATCATCTACGCGCTTCTTATGATCCTCCTCTGTTGGGGCTTCAGTGTGATTTGGGTCGATATCAGCGGGATCGCACCACGTGATGTGGCACAGCAGCTCCTCAGCTCTGGTTACATTGTTCCAGGGTTCAGACGAAGCGAGAAGGTCCTCCAGCGATTGTTGGATCGCTACATCCCCATAGTTGCAGGCCTTGGTGGATTCCTTATTGGTATCTTAGCCGCAGTTGCGGATATCATGGGTGCTCTGGCGAGTGGCACGGGTATCTTGCTGATGGTATCTATCATCAAGCAATACTACGAGCAGATTGCTAAGGAGCAGCTTGCAGGCATGGGCGGCGAAGGCATGGCCGGCCTGCTTGGAATCATGTAGATCAATTATAGGCTGTCCGGTGTTCCTTCGGGAAGCACGTTCTCCCGAAGGCCCCGGCCTATTCTCTCTCTTTTTCTTTAGATTGTCAATTTCTTGTAATTGACTGCAAAATTAGTGCAAACTCTCTATGGCGTGAATTATGCTGTCACTGATTGCTGAGACCTCTTCGGAGTGTTTCTTCACTTCGAGTCAAGCATATGTTGGATCTTCGAGAGGTGTCTTGAGCGTTTTACAGCCGTTGGGGTGATCTCAAAGACCTTCCCTCTCTCAACCACATAATGAGCGGTTTCGACTTCAGAAGTGAAATGGCGCTTAATGTCCTCAATGACATAATGGAGTTGTACACAATGAGGACTGCCATCCACGGTGAGAGCAGTCACTCGCTTGATCCCAGAATATCGAATTATGGATGCGATTTTGAATCCGGCATGGTTCACATGCATCTCTTCCATGCATACATCGAGAACGGCCTGGCCACCATCGCGTTCACGGAACTCTTTGACGATTTCTGGATATCGTGATCTCATACAGCTTCCTATCAATAATAAACGACCCGACTCACGGAGTCTTCGGTCGCCCACATTGATCCTCATAAGTGCCTCATCATGGTCGCATTCCATGGTCTTACCACTTCCTTCTCGGTGGTGAGGTCCTCTCTTCTTCTACGGGTGATGAGGCCCATCTATCAATGAGTGGAGATGCCACTTGTGCTATCACATCTCCCTCAAAGACATATGACATCCGACCAATACCAATCACTGCGCCTCCAAATGGGGATCGTACCTCTTTACGGTCTTGAATCTGCCCAATCACATCTTCGGGCGATACGACCTCACCGAGATTGATTGTTGGAATGAAGAACCCCTCTGCATCAACATTGATCTGTTGTAGTGACCCCATCATAGTGTTTGAGACCTCGATACTGTCACCCGGAATGATTCCCGTGATCCGTAGAAAGTTGGCGATTGCTTCTTTGACCTCCACAGCAGCCTGTGGATCAACTTCGCCTCTTCCCCCACGCATCTCGATGGTGACTGCGGGTATCCCCTCATGGGCAACTTCCACATGCATCGCGCCTCTTGTACCCGCGCTCTGTACAACAAAGGGGAGTGACAATTGTGAGGCAAGATTCCTGACGTGAATATAGTCCCGGTGCAGTGCGACAATGTGGCTGGTGCAGGAGAGATGACCCGTTCTTAGATGGATGACGTATTGCGCTTGTACGGCACGTCTCCAGATCGCCCAGGCCGTTCGTTCTGTCACGCTTCCACGTTCATTCCCCGGAAATGTGGAATCAATGTCTTTGGAATCGAGCGGTGAGACCTGCACACCTAGGCGGAATGGGAGCGGATTTGCAACGGGGAGCACGGTCACCGATCCATCAATTCTGTCCAGTTCTTGCAGGTGCTTCATTATCAGATAGGCAGCATAGACATCTGTCGCCGAGACCCCGTTCATTCCTGCGACGACTAGCACATTAGGTCTATCCTCACCATATGTATAGAATCCCAGAGTGCTGCCAGTCTTGAGATCAATATCTACTGCATCTACAGTCGGTTTGACCATTGATGGTTCCTCTTCAGATCGGTATGCTCTCATTGCCATAATGCGATATTAACCGCTGTATCACACAAACCAGTCTCTCTCACAGTTGAAGAGCAATACATCAGTCTTGAAATCACGTTTCAATAAAGAATCATGTCTTCCAATCGTGTATTGATTTGCGGCTCTTATGCACGAGTCTGTTCCATTATCCTTGCAGTATGATAAAACAAGTTCAGGGTGACCGCATGCATCTGGTTGTCCAATCCATATGAGTGGGATTTTCTTTCTTACAATATCAATTGCATCCATTGATAGAAATGGTTCCCAACTCATTATGACCACTGATGGATCATACTTTTCGATTGATTCCAATGCCGTGATGGTCTCAACCTCTTTTGAGAATGCGATTCGGTACCTATCAGATTTGGCATCGGTTGCTATGATTTTGTGGTCTACAAGTGGTGTGAGAAACTTCGTGAGAACCCCGTCCCCGCTCATGACCTCTACTATCGGGCCATGTCGGCCACATTTCTGGTTGATAGTATTAATCAGATTTGCCAGCTCGGACACAAACTCTCTACTGTATACCTGAAATATCCAGCGTCCTCCAAGGTTGGACCCGTTGAAGTACTTTTTCAAGTCCCACGTTCGCTCGACTGTTTCAAGGATTTCTTTTATCTCTGCAAATGGTCGAAGTCTATCGTGGATGTCGATGAATACGTTTCTGACTGTCATCCAGTCGGGAATCATGACCCTCCAGTTCGCCTGCGCCTTATGATGATATTGCACAAGGCAAGCGATTTACGGATGTTTGTACATTGTCAAGTTTCTATCAATTGTCTTATTAGGTCATAATTCAATAGAACTTGTGAGTTAAGATTTCAAGTACTTGGTGATCATAATGCTCTCCCCCGAAAGGCTCCGTGATATTCTTCTTGAACTCGGTGGTGAGAGTATTGATCTGATCATTCTATTTGGTTCTCGTGCTCGAGGAGATTCTCATCTTCATAGTGACACAGACATAGCTATACACACAACATTGCCGGGTAAGGAGACACGTTGGAATCTTTTGCTTCAACTCACATCTGCTGT
The DNA here is from genome assembly GCA_021498125.1 of Candidatus Thorarchaeota archaeon. Classification (NCBI taxonomy): domain Archaea; kingdom Promethearchaeati; phylum Candidatus Thorarchaeota; species Candidatus Thorarchaeota archaeon. The sequence continues at coordinate 172,726 of JAIZWL010000003.1, forward strand.
TAATGGTCCAAATTTTCATACAGACCTTGTCATACTTGAGGATGTAGATTGGTCACTAAAATATCGAATTGCACGTGATGGCAAGGTCTTGTACGAGAGAGATCATGCTTGGGCCCGATTTAAGGCACGAGTGATGAAATACTACCCCGACTATCGTATTTTTGAGAAAAAGTATCTTGATATGGCACTGAGGGGACTATGACATGGCAATTGACTCTGTTGTTGTTCGTAGAAGAATATCTCATATTCTCTCTAAACTTGAATATTTGCGGCAGCAACTCCCTATTACGCTTGAAAAGCTTGAAGATTTGACGCTGCTACAGTCGATTGAGCGCTGTTTGGAAGTAATTGGCCAAGCCATAATTGATATCTCCGCCAGCATATTGGCTGAACTACACGAGCCAATTCCTAAAAGCTATAGGGAGACTGTGATTGCTCTTGGTACGCGTAATATTATTGGCTCTGATCTAGCGCAACGCCTTGCGAATTTAGCAAGCATGAGAAATATACTTGTTCACGAATATCTCGAGGTTGATCTTGATATTATTGTTCGGACGGTGCCATTGGTCTTGGATGACGCGCATGAGTTTATTACTGCTGTAAATCGTCTGTTGAAAAAATCCGAATGAGCATGAATCGAAGACTATCAGAAGTGCAATGGTTAGATGGTGAATAGTATCTCACGCATTTGTTGATAGTGTAAATGCTGACCGAAACCACATGATTCCTTCTTTATCGCAATGGCTTTCATGTTGCATACCGCTTATCGACCTTTTTTGTTAGATACGGAAGTACAAAGGCCAATGTGATTGCATACCATATCAGGACTATTCCAACTATTCCCCAGTAAGTCGGACCGTTTGGTTGTGGATTGATAGTTGACCTAATCCAATCGTCCACGAGTACAAGCAATATGAGTGGACCAAGAAGAAATACTACAATGATCACATACTTGATTAATTCCCTCGTTAGGGCGGTTTTGTTTATTGAAACCGAATATTCATCATCTTTTGATTCACTCATGGTATGACGCCCCTTCTCGTTGCTCTTGATGTGAATTAGTATATGATGACTTGTATTGCTCAAAATGTGATCGGATAAAGTAAATATATTTTATTACATTTACTGTGAATTGTCCAAAGCTCTATAAGGGACAATGACATGAGCAGGTTGCGAGAGTGAGCCAGGATGGATTGCGTTCTCAATTAATACCAGTTGCTTTTTCGAGGCCTTTATAGAGGGTACTCGTTTCGGCTCATTCGTCGGTCATTCAATAACTTGTACAGAGGTCAGTGAATTTGAGCGATAGTGAGAGTGAATTTGCAAAGATTGAGAAGAAGTGGCAGCGCCGCTGGGCCAAGGACAAGATCTTCGAGGCGGATCCAGACCCCAACCGACCGAAGTTCTTCCTTACAGTGCCCTATCCCTACACGAATGGCGCGCTGCATATTGGGCATGGTAGGACCTATACGGTTGGAGACCTGATTGCCCGCTACAAGAGAATGCGTGGATACAATGTCCTCTTCCCGATGGCCTCACACATGACCGGGACTCCCATTCTAGGGATGGTCGAGCGGATCAAAGTAGGTGACAAAAAGGCCATTGAACAATACAAACGTGACCTGCGGCTCTATCTGGATACTGAGGAGGAAGTGGATGCGCAGCTGGCCAAGTTCACTGACCCATGGACCACGGCCAAGTTCTTTGCAAATGCGATCTCTGCTGACTTCAAGGCTCTCGGGTATAGTATTGACTGGCGACGAAAGTTCACGACTGGCGATAAGGAGTATAATCAGTTTGTCAGTTGGCAATATCACAAGTTCAAAGACAAGGGCTACCTGAAACAGGGTGACTATCCACTACTCTATTGTCCAAACTGCGGAAACCCCGTTGGAGAAGACGACCTGCTGGAGGGTGCTACAGCCAAGATCAAGGAGTTCACCGCTATCAAGTTCGGATTCAAGGATGGCTACATAGTCCCTGCCACTCTACGCCCTGAGACCATCTTTGGCGTCACGAACATGTGGATCAACCCAAAGGAGACCTATGTATGGGCACTGGTCAACGGGGAGAAGTGGCTGATCTCCGAGGCTGCGGCTGAAAAGCTCAGGCTTCAGGCCAAAACGGTTGAGATATTGGAGAAGTTCCCCGGGTCAGAGGTAGTCGGTCAAAAATTCTCTGCGATACATGATGATAGAGAACTGCCGATTCTCCCTGCTGACTTTGTTGATCCCAACAATGCCACAGGTGTTGTCTATTCCGTTCCAGCCCATGCACCCTTCGACTACATTGCCCTACGAGACCTCTGGGAAGACCCCTCAGGTCTGGAGCAATACGGTATCTCGGCCGAGGATGTTCGTGGTATTCAGATGATCAGCATGATCGATATCGAGGGCTATAGCGAGTTCCCTGCAAAGGACGCAGTCGAAAAACGCAATATCACGTCACAGGACGAAGACGAGGCATTGGAGGAGGCAACTCAGGAGATCTACAAGGCTGAGTTCTATAGTGGTATCATGAAGGACAACTGTGGCCAGTTCTCAGGGCGCCCTATCAAGGATGTCAAGGATGAGGTGGTCGCATGGATGAAGTCCATCAACAGATGCGATGTATTCTACGAGCCCGATCAGCGTCCTGTTGTCTGCAAGTGCGGTACTGATGTCCAAGTTGGTGTCTTTGCTGGTCAGTGGTTCCTCGACTATCTGGCTCCCGGCTGGAAGGACAATGCTCACAAGGCACTCGACTCGATGGATATCGTGCCTGATCTATTCAGAAATCTCTTCGAGGCCACCTTTGATTGGCTGACGCAGAGACCGTGTGCGCGCAAGCGCGGGATTGGGACACGTCTGCCCTTCGACCCTGACTGGATCATCGAGTCGCTGTCTGATTCCACGATCTATATGGCCTACTACACGATCAGTCACAAGATCCGTGCGCACAAGTTAAAGCCAAAGCAGTTGACCGTTGGCTTCTTTGACTACGTGTTTCTGGGTAAGGGGAAGCCGGAGAAGGTATCAGAGGAGACCGGAATAGATGCCACGATCTTGGAGGATCTGCGGTCAGAGTTTCTATACTGGTATCCAAATGACCAGAGGCATACTGCGCCCTCTCACATCACAAACCATCTGAGCTTTGCGATCTTTCATCATGTGGCTATCTTCCCCAAGAAGCACTGGTTGAAATGTATCAGCCTGAACGAGCACGTGATCAAAGAGGGAGCGAAGATGTCCAAGTCTAAGGGCAACGTGATCCCCCTCGTTGAAATCCCTCAGAAGTATGGGGCCGATGTCTATCGTACTTATGTCATCTCAGCAGCAGAGCCTGCAAGTCTGATGGACTGGCGAGAACGAGATGTGCCTGCTGTCCGAAATCGTCTGCGACGGTTTGCGGAAATCATGAAAAAGTACTCGCGTAAAGAACCACGAGTCTATCGGAAGAAGGATCACCCCACCATGGTGACGCGATGGGTCCTCTCACGGGTCAATTCCATCGTGCGGGACTGCACAGAGTACCTCGACTCGTTCAAGCTCCGTGACTATGCCATTAACTCAATGACCGAGATGATCCGTGTCATCAACCACTACCTGCGCCGGAAGGAGGTTCCGAAGGAGGAACGTGAGAGTACGATGGCTTACGTCTGTGATATCTGGGTGCGCTTGGTAGCTCCGATGACTCCACATATTGCAGAAGAGTTCTGGTCAAAGATGAAGCGTGATGGCTATGTTTCTCTTGCGCAGTGGCCAAAATATGACAAGAAGCTGATCGATCCTGCTATCGAGAGCGCCTTTGATGTGGTCACCTCTACAATCGCAGACATACGTGAGATTAAAGGTCTATTGAAAGGTCAGAGTCCTACTCGGGTACATATCTATGTGGCCCCTCAGTGGAAGTTTGACCTGATGGACACGGTCAAGAAGGCAGATGTACCTCTGATAGTCGGTCAACTGATGAAATTGATCATGTCAAATCCGGACTTCAAAAAGTACGGAAAGGATGCACAGGCCCTCGTGACCAAGATCGTCAAGGAGAATGGGCTATGGCCGCATGCTGCAAGTGCCCGTGCGGAGATGGAGGCGCTTCAGAGTTCTGCGGCCTATATGCAGGACGAACTGGGAATGGAGATTATCGTGCATAAGGCAGAGAGACCTGACTATGATCCTCACAACAAGGCACGTTATGCGCGACCCGGTAAAGTGTCTCTTTTCCTCGAATAGAGCAGATATTCCGCAAAATCGTTATGAGATTGGGGCGGAGGCTAACACAGTTTCCGCATCCCTCTCTCGTAACATAAATATCCCCTTTTGTCATTGATGCAAACGAATGTGACGCTTGCGGCGCTCTAAGAATCAAAGCCCCTGTTGCTACAAAGCGATGGTTTTCTTATTGTGCTGTGGATTGTGGAGGAACCTTAATGCATTTGACGAAGCTCCGAATTGGACTTGTAGCTGGAGTTCTTTTGTTTATGTTTGTAGTGCAACTATTTCCACTGGCAAATAGTGGCGCATTGAACTGGTACGAACACGACGATCGAGCCATGGTTGTTGGTGACTATGGTCTAAACTCGCTTCTGCAACCTGTCGATCGGACTGTGGTCCCAGTGACGACTCCTAAACTCTCACCTGTGAAGATAGTGACGCCTTCCAATGTGATCGATTTTGAACAGAGAAAGGCCGAAATTTTTGCCTCTGTTGATCACAACTCTAACAAGATTCATGATTCTCTGGAGAAGACGATTGCTCTTCGCGAATCTACTGGTTCTGTTGATGGTCCTGTGAGTGTGATCGTGGCTGTGCGGGATGGCGAGCTTGATGATGCGATCAACTATTTTGAGATGCTTGGCGGCACTCTGACCCGGCGTCTTGAGGGCGCGTTCTATGGGCTGGCTGGAAACATCTCCGCCAGTAAAGTCGCAGACCTTGCTAATTTTGGAGATGTTGAGCTTGTCGAGGAGAACCAGCAGATGGTCCGCCATATGGACACTGCTACGCTTCTCACGAATGTTAGAACGTACGTATGGGACACTCTAGGTTACAGAGGTGATTCCAACAGTGCAATTGCAATTCTCGATACTGGTATCGACGACTCCCATACAATGCTCTCTCCATATGCCTCTGGTGATTTTACTAACGGAAAGATAGTAGGTTGGCATGATGCCACTTCTGATAACTCGGCCTCCCCTGAAGACATGAATAGTCATGGCAGTCATTGTGCGGGGATTGCAGCAGGCAAGGAGTATGACTCTCAGCTTCCTGATGGCCGAATCCGGACAACATGGGGGATCAAGTACTCGCTCTCCAGTAGTGCCTCTGGGTTCTTCTCGTATTATATTCAGGTCAAGGCTGCCGGTCGAATTGATATCATGACGCTGTGGAGCGGGGGCACAAACGTCGGTAGTTCGGAAGTCCGACTGGTGGCACCTAATGGCACAATTGTTGACTCTGTTGTCTCTACAGCATCCCAACGTAATCTCACGGCAACGATCAACTCCAATGAGACCGGGATCTGGTCCGTCAAGATACAGGTCTCCTATCCGTCTGGAGGTGGGGAGTTCCGTGCTGTCGGTATCAATGTCTATCCCTACTCCACACCGAGCGACTCGCATGGTCGATTTAGCGGAGTCGCACCTGATACTAAATTAGTGAGCGTCAAGGTCTTTGACAATAGTGGCTCTGGTTCCTCTACCGATCTTGTTGATGGTCTTAACTGGGTCTATAACAATGCTCAGACCTATCACATCACTGTTGCCTCAATGAGTCTTGGTTTTTCAAGCACTGTGGCCTCTGTAGATACTGCTACAGCAAACCTTGTGTCAAAAGGAATTGTCACAGCGGTCAGTGCAGGTAATGATGGTCAAGGTGCGAATCATATCAACACGCCTGGGCATGTGAATGAGGTGATCTGTGTCGCGGCATCTGGTGACCACAATCAGATAACCGACTACTCCTCTGAGGGTCCCGGTCATCTCAATACTGCAAAACCCGATCTTGCAGCTCCCGGTGGCGTGTCCACTCAGGGCGCAATTCTCTCTGTTGACTCAAATGATCAAGAGGCGGATGGTGCTTTCTCAGAACAGCAGTCAAATGATATGGCTCTCATGCAGGGAACCTCTATGTCCTGTCCCTATGTTGCAGGACTGGCCGCTCTCTTAGTGGATGCCATGGGCGGCTACAGCAGCTGGACATACGATAGCACAGCCAAACCTTACACTGTGAAGCAGCTGCTTATGATGACCAGCTATGAGATCGGAACGATCAATCGTGGCGGTAAGGACACTGTCGAGGGGTATGGTCGAGTGAACGCCGACGCAGCTCTGGAGGCCTATCTCTATGAACACACGATTGGCACTTCCGAATCCGCCACCATTGTCACTGGTGATATTGGTCGGAAGGCTTGGGCCCGCCATCTCACTCTGACCAGCGGCACGACCTATACATTCAATCTTGATGTCCCCGCTGGGGCCGACTTTGATCTCTATCTCTATGATGGTTCATATGACACCTATGGTGAGCCTATCTTACTCGCAAAATCGATCAACTTTGCCACGGGTGCCTCCGAACATATCACGTTCACCCCATCTTCAACTGGTACGTACTATATCGTTGTCAAATACATCCGTGGAAGTGGTGGGACCTTTACTTTCTCCAGCCAGTCTGGAACATCATTTCCGTCTGTGAGTATCGTCACGCCTGCTGAGAACGCTCAGTTGACGGGCGAGTTCACAGTTCAGGTCTCTGCCAGTGGTACTGGTCTGTCCTCTGTCAGCCTGCGTTTCTGGAATGATACATGGATCGATCTCACTAACGATTACAACTCAGGTACTGGTTACTATGAGTACACAATGAATGTGTCCTGTCTTGAGTCAGGAAATGTGACCTTCCTTGCCAAGGCTATAGGTAGCGGTGGTACAAGCTATGACTCATCTAATGTCTGGGTTCAGACCTACAGCCCACAGATTCTTCTTGTCGATGATGACAATGGAGGCACTTTCGAAAAATATTATATTGCTGCATTGAATGCCTTAGGGTTTGCTGAAGGCTCCGGCTTTGATAGATGGACGGTCTCCAGTGATGGCTCTCCCTCATCCGCAACTCTCCAGTCCTATGAGATAGTGATCTGGTTCACCTCAAATGACTATCAGACAACACTGACCTCCACAGACCAATCAAATCTACAGGCCTTTCTCACCAATGGTGGCAAGCTCTTCATCAGTGGTCAGGACATTGGTTACGATTCTAACGGGTCTTGGGAAACTTGGCTTCAGACATATCTTCATGGTGACTATATCTCGGACGATACGAATGCTGGCCAAGTAAACGGTGTGGCAAGCGATCCCATCTTTGATGGTGTGAGCTATGCGTTAGGAGGAGGCGATGGTGGCGGTGATAATGGCTATCCCGATCAAATCTCACCAGTCAATGGTGGTGTCCAATGTCTCCAATATGCCGTTTCGGGATCACCTGGTGCTGCGGTTTCCTATTCTGGAAGCTATCGTGTGGTCTATTTCGGATTCAACTTTGAGGCTATCTCCTATGCCGCGGATCGTGTGGACGCTCTTGATCGCATTCTGAACTTTCTGGGCGTTGATGCGGCTCCCACTCTCCATGTGACTTCCCCTGAACGGAACTCGTGGGTCTCTTCTCCGTTCACAGTAGTCTATTCAGCCTCGGATGATGTGTCTGTTTCATATGTGGAATTCTATTTGGATGGGCAGTATCAGGCTCGTGCGGTGAGTGACCCTGTCAATATCACCTCTGATGAGGGTGACCACACGCTGCGAGTCATTGCTGTAGACAGTCTTAAGCAGATCACGGTGCGACAGATTATACTACATGTCGATAATACGGATCCAACAGTCACCTTTGTGACTCCAGATGCGGGGGCTGTTGTGACCAGTGGGACAACCGTGGATGTGGAGGTTTCCGACGCACATCTAGACACTGTGAATTATCACTGGGACTCTGACTCATGGCAGACTTTCGCCTCTCCATATGATACTCAGGTCCCTACAGGCGATGGGACTCATACGCTCTACGTCCAAGCGACCGATCTTGCTGGTAATCAGGTCACGACCTCTCGTCAGTTTGTCTGTGATGATACCGCACCTACCATCACGCTTGTCAGCCCCGCAGATGGCAGTGTCCAGCCAAGTGGTGCGACTGTGGATCTATCGATCTCCGATACCCATCTCAGTACAGTCTACTACCACTGGGATTCCGGCTCATGGGCAGTCCTCCCCTCTCCATATGATACGTCCATTCCCTCTGGCGATGGGTCTCACACGTTGTATGTGAATGCGACAGACGAGGCTGGGAACTATAGGCAAAGTTCCTATTCCTTCACAACAGATGACACAGCTCCTACGATCACTCTGGTGTCGCCAGCGAATAATACGGAACAATCCGGTGGTACAACAGTCAACTTGGATATTTCTGATACGCATCTCAGTACCGTCTATTATAGATGGGATACTGGTTCTTGGGGTGTGCTGTCCGCCCCTTATGATACTCAGATTCCATCTAGCGAAGGCGCACACACTCTATATGTCAATGCCACCGATGAGGCTGGAAATAACGCGGTTCGCAAATATCTGTGGAACGTGTCATATTCAGGGTCAGCGCCTATTGTGAATCTTACCGCTCCGGCCGCAGGCGGTGTTCAGCCGAGTGGAACGACTATTTCTCTGAACATAACAGATCCAGATGGGGATCTCAGTACGGTCTATTACCGATGGGATACTGGTTCATGGGCAGTACTCCCCTCGCCATATGAAACGACCCTCCCCTCTGGTGATGGCAACCATACGTTGTATGTGAATGCGACGGACAGCCAAGGTCATATCACTCTACAGAACTTCTCATTTGTGACTGATGATACAAGCCCCACTATCACACTGAACTCTCCAGCGGATGGATCTGTGATTAACTCAGGAACCGTCATCGATATTGGGATATCTGACGCGAACGCTCTGTCCTCTACTCTCTACAATTGGGACGGGGGGTCGAACTTGACCCTTAGTAGTCCGTACGATATCACCGTCACTGGGCTGTCTGAAGGCAGTCATACCCTGTACGTCTATGCGCAGGATGAGGCTGGAAATTGGGGCGATGCATCCTATACCTTTGTGATAGATGATACTGCTCCAGTGATCACTCTGAACTCCCCTTCAGATGGGTCCGAGATCCAGTCCGGTACGATGATCGATCTTGACGTTACTGATAGTCATTCTGTGGCATCGGTCCTCTACAATTGGGACGGAGGTACTAATACAACCCTCTCCAGTCCGTATGATGTCGATACGAGCGGTCTATCCGATGGCTCGCATGTATTGAACATCTATGCACAGGACGAGGCTGGGAACTGGGCGCATGAGACCTACTCATTCACTATTGATGACACTTCACCTACGATCACACTGAACTCCCCTTCAGATGGGTCCGAGATCCAGTCTGGCACGACAATCGATCTCACAGTCACCGATGGACATACATTGTCTCAAGTGCTGTACAACTGGGACGGCACTTCCAATGCGACTCTCGGAAGTCCGTATGATGTGACGACCACTGGGCTCTCAGAAGGAAGTCACACGTTACACGTTTACGCACAGGACGCGGCAGGTAATTGGGCCAGTGAGGATTATACGTTCGTGATTGATGACACAGCACCTACGATCACGCTGGACTCCCCTTCAGATGGTGCTGAGATTCAATCCGGGACAACGATTGATCTGAGCGTCACAGACAGTCACACCATTGCCCAAGTGCTGTACAACTGGGACGGCTCCTCTAATGCCACGCTCTCTGCTCCTTATGATGTGTCTACTGCGGGTCTCAGTGAGGCGACTCATACCCTCCACGTCTACGCACGAGATGCGGCAGGGAACTGGATCGGGACGACATACTCGTTCGTGATTGATGACACAGCACCTTCCATCGTTCTCAATGCACCTGCTGACGGTGCGGAGATCATCTCAGGTACTGTAATCGACCTCGACATAGTGGAAGCAAACACACTGTCAGATGTCCATTATCACTGGGATAGTAATACAAACACTCCCTTGAGCAGTCCTTATGATGTGAGTACTGCTGGACTATCTGAGGGTTCTCATTCTCTGACGGTCTATGCTCAGGATGCTGCTGGAAATTGGAATCAGCATGTGTACTCCTTTGTCATTGACGATACCGCGCCAGTGATCACACTTGTATCCCCCTCAAATGGGTCGCTCATTACCTCAAGCACAACCATTGATCTCAGCATTACCGATTCCAATACACTGAATCAGGTACTCTACAACTGGGATGAGACCTCAAATACAACATTGTCTTCTCCTTATGATGTCACGGCCGCCGGACTCTCGGAGGGCACCCACTGGCTCTATGTCTATGCACAGGATGCAGCGGGCAATGAGGCCTCCTCAAAATATCAATTCACTGTGGATGATACTGCACCTGTGATACTGCTCAACAGCCCCTCTAATGGGTCCGAAATCCAGTCTGGGACACTGATTGATCTGTCGGTCACAGACTCTCACCTTGATTATGTGTGGTACAACTGGGATGGTGGAACTAACTCTACACTGACCAGTCCATTTGATATCTCAACATCCGGATTGGCTGAAGGAACCCACCTTCTTACAGTCTATGCTCAGGACGAGGCAGGTAATCAGGCACAAGAAACCTATCCGTTCCTTATCGATGATACTTCACCCACCATTACTCTTCTCTCACCTGCGGATGGGTCTGAAATCAAATCTGGTACGATTATATCCCTTAACATCTCCGAGAACAACACGTTAGAGACAACCCTCTACAACTGGGATGGTGGTTCCAACTCATCACTGAGTTCGCCCTACGACGTTGGTACCAGTGGTCTTGCTGAAGGCACTCACACCCTTCATGTCTATGCTATTGATTGCGCAGGGAACGGGCAGCACTCTGTCTACACATTCATCATCGACGACACCGCCCCCACGATCACCCTAGAGAGTCCAAGTGATGGCTCTGAAATTCCCTCTGGTACCACTATTGACTTGAGTGTGACCGATGACAACACCATTGCAACAGTCCTCTATGCATGGGATGGAGATGCGAATGCGACCCTCTCCAGTCCATATGATGTCTCGACTTCTGGTCTGAGTGAGGGATCACATACACTGCACATCTACGCATCAGATGCTGCTGGCAATTGGGCAGGGAACACCTACTCCTTTGTGATCGACGACACACCGCCCACGATTTCGCTTCTCTCCCCCTCAGATGGTTCTATAATTCAATCTGGGACTACTGTTGATCTGGATGTTTCTGAGACCAACACATTGGTCGAGACCCTATATGCATGGGACAGTGATGCTAACTCATCACTCACAGCGCCATATGATGTTACTACAACTGGTCTTAGCGAGGCATCCCATACCCTCTATGTCTACGCACGAGATGCGGCTGGCAACTGGGCCAAGAGCACTTACACATTCGTGATCGATGACACTGCTCCTCAAATCACCCTTGTCACTCCCACTAATGGCGCCGAGATCCAGTCTGGCACAACTATTGACCTTGACGTGTCAGACACACATGTCCTCTCTCAAGTCCTCTTTGCATGGGATGGCGGAGCAAACAGCTCTCTCCCATCACCTTATGACATTGATACATCTGGACTGGCAGAAGGATCTCATACCCTTGATGTCTATGCATCTGACTCTGCTGGTAATTGGGCGCACGAGGTCTATTCGTTCCAAGTGGATGACACGGCCCCCACGATCACCCTGAACGCTCCTGCGAACAACTCAGTCGTTGCTACTGGCTCAGTGGTGGACTTGGATGTTAGTGATGCGAACACACTCTCACTGGTTCAATACTCGTGGGACGGAGGCACCTTGACTGTACTCAGCAGCCCCTATGATATCACGATCAGTGGACTTGCAGAGGGTGGTCATACCCTTGGTGTATACGCTAGTGATGCTGCCGGAAATAATGCGCATAGGCTCTACCAGTTTGTGGTGGATGATACTCCACCCACGATCTCATTGATCGGTCCGGCAAATAATACCCTCCAGCCGAGTGGCACAACTGTTGAGGTGTCCATTGTGGATGTTCATCTTGACATAGTCGGATACCATTGGGACAGCGATGCGTGGAATATCTGGACCGCTCCGTATCACACACAGACCCCCTCCGGTGATGGTTCCCACTCATTGTACGTGGAGGCAACTGATGAGGCTGGTCATACCACTACAACCACAATTGTGTATGTGATTGATGACACTCAGCCAGTAGTGGTCTTGAACGGTCCCGCCAATAATACACGGCATCATAGTGGAACACTTGTGGATGTGTCCGTGTCCGATCTTCATCTCAGCACGGTCTATTACCACTGGGACTCTGCGGCTTGGGCAGTCTGGTCCTCACCTTATGATACGAGCATGCCTGCTGGAGATGGCGATCACTCGTTATACGTCAATGCCACTGATGAGGCTGGTAACTGGCAATATGTCCACTACCTGTTCATCACTGACGATGCGACTCCTCTGGTGATTCTCCATTCCCCTGCTAATAATACGGTTCAGGTGAGCGGCACACTGGTCAATGTATCTGTGTCCGATAATGATCTCGACACGGTCCGCTATCACTGGGATGGAGATGATTGGAGTATCTGGCCAGCACCCTATGACACCTATGTTCCAACTGGTGATGGATCGCACACGCTCTACGTCTGGATCAATGACACTGCGGGGAATGAAGAGTCTGTACGATACACTTTCACAACTGACGACTCTGCTCCTGTTGTGGTGCTCATTGCTCCACTCAATACAACAGTTCATGTGAGTGGCACGACCATAGACCTTGATGTGTCAGATGCGCACCTCTCTACTGTGTACCTTCAGTGGGATGGTGGTTCTTGGACACTTGTGGCAAGTCCATTCGATTCATTGTTGCCAGTAGGCGACGGTTCTCACACTCTTCTTGTCAATGCAACCGATGAAGTTGGCAACTCACAGATTGAGCAATTCGTCTTTGTGACCGATGATACTGCACCGGCTATTGATCTTGTCCATCTTCAGAATGGTACAGTTCATCAGTCAGGTATCTCGGTCGAGGTGTCAGTTACCGAGGCCAATGCTCATACGGTCGAATTCCGCTGGGATGGGGCCACATGGCAGGTATGGTCCACACCCTATGCAACCATCTTACCCTCAACGGACGGTTCACATACACTTGACATCCGGGCTACAGATGAGGCTGGCAATACTGCAACACGTACTTACGTGTTCTATGTAGATGACACTGATCCAGTGATCGAACTCGACTCCCCTGCGGATCACTCAGTTCAACCAAGTGGTACATCTGTGCAGTTCACTGTGACAGACACTCATCTTGATTATGTGGCTTGCAGTTGGGATGGTGAAACTTGGGTGAATCTGACTGCTCCTTACTCAACAGCACTCCCATCAGGTGACGGTTCTCATACCCTCCAGATCAATGCCACAGATACTGCTGGCAACACTGTCACTGTCAAGTACATATTCACAGTTGATGATACCGCCCCTGTGCTCACTCTTGTATCACCCACCAATGGCACCATTCATCAGAGTGGTGTTGATATCAGTTTCTCGATCTTGGATGAGCATCTTGATTCTGTGCGTTTCCAGTGGGATGGTGGCTCATGGGTGCCTCTGTCCACGCCGTACACGATACAATTGCCTTCTGGTGACGGGTTTCATGCGCTGGTAGTGGAAGCCACTGATGCGGCTGGCCACACTGCAAATCTGCATGCGTCCTTTGTTACGGACGATCAAGCCCCCATTCTAGACACCCCTGATGATGTCGAGTATGTCGAGGGTACAACTGGGCACTCCGTTGAATGGACACCTCATGATCTCCACGCCGCGAACTATACGGTGTATCTTGATGGTGATGTCCTTGCACAAGGGCTATGGACCGACTCTGAGGCGATCTCGGTATCAATCGATGGACTTGCACAAGGAACACACACATTGAGCATTGAACTTGAGGACGGAGCTGGAAATACTGTTTCAGATGACCTAGTTGTTACTGTTACACCAATGTCCACTAGCACCACTACAACGACAACTGTGACCACAACAACCCCCATTACAACAGCAACCCCCACACCCACGACTACTTCTAGCAGTGGCCTCCCAGACATACTTGGAATGAGCTTTGGTGTCTTTATCACAATGATCGGTACCAGTATTCTCATAGTGCTGGTAGTATTTTTCTTTGCAGTCCGACGTGGCGCTCCTGCTGGAAAATAAGTAAAATCCCGAGAAGGAGAGTATGTGCTATACATACGTCTCCTTTCTCTCCTTGTTTGATTTAGGCATCCCCGTTGAGATTAGATTGGTAGTCCCAAAAATGAGAAGAGTCCTATCATCTTCAGGCCCATGTAAATCATCACTACGATGAAGATCCACTTCAGAACTTTCGGATTGACCTTATGGGCCGAATGAGCACCAAGCTGTGCCAGTGGTATGCTTGTCCCTGCAAGAAGGATCCACTGTAGAAGGTTCACGTATCCGATTGAGAACTCAGGCAGGCCTACTACCCCAAGACCTAAGATCATGTAGCTCAGTGCGCCTCCGGTAGCTGTAAAGATCATCATTGCAGTCGAGGTTCCCACTGCCTCGTGCATCTGGAAGTTGAGGAATAGTATCATGACCGGGATGACAAGAACCCCGCCACCAATACCAATGAGTCCCGTAACGAAACCTAAGACGATTCCCCAGAACACGTAGGCTGCTGTACTCTGACTGACCTCACCTTCTGTTCTAATCGGCTTGGCCGTGATCATTCTCACCGAACCAAGCAGGATTGCCAAGCCAAAGATGAGCGTCAGGATATTTCCTGGTAGTTGTGATGCCACAAAGGCTCCAAAGAATCCTGCAACTGCCCCTACTACTCCCAACGTGATTGCGGGTTTCCACATGACGACCTCCTTCGTATGATGTCGAAATGCTCCACTCAGTGCTGTTGGCAAGACGACTAGTAGATTTGTTCCAAACGATACGCGTATCGCTATTGTGGGGTCGATTCCACTGGCGAGGAGGATGTAGTACTGGACGGGGATCATGATGAAACATCCACCAACGCCCAGCATTCCTGAAATAAGTCCCACTGCCGCTCCCGTGATTAACAGGGCGATCATGAACATCGGATCCATTCTTGTCACCTACAATTCACTATGATTCTATATGGGTCCTTGAGCATAAGCTTTTATCGCGACCCACGGCCCCGCAATTATACGGTATATTTGAATATGCCGATACATCATAAAAATCACGGTAAATAATTAGTAATTAGAAACCTCCTGTCATAATTATCGATTTACATTACAATATAGTATACCTACAACACGACTGTGTAATCTTCGGCCTGCAAAAGGTATAATGTTGCGTCACTACTAGGTTGTCCGTCACCGATCACGAGAGTCTGATTTTGTGTTAACTCTCTATCCGCAAAACCAAATGAATACCAATATGCTTTCCAACAAACGGTAACGACTAATTTGAAATGAAGCAAGTCATAATTATGGTTTTTTGCAATTTGATTCGGAATCCAAAGTTTTAATGTTGTAATAAAATCGGTTTCGTTTATACCTCCGGTATTACAGACTATTTGCAGTTGGCCAATATGGTAATACTGTGAATCTAAATCATCTGCACTGTTCCAGGATTTCATTACAAGTCGAGTAGTCTGACCAGACCATGTATCACGGATCTCACTACCACCCGTATAATTCTCATTATCCCCATAGTTGCCTGTCACATTTGAGTGGCCTATAGCAGTACAGTTTGTATAAAGATCTGCTAAGTGTACGTATGGTTCAGCAATCGTAATCCATGAAATGGGCGCATGCTCACTAACATCCGTCACATAGACATCAATGAAACACACTCTTGGTTCATAATGCCAACCCCAAGATCCAGCAATTTGATTTGCAACTACTTTAACAAAAATTGGAAACTCTGTCAATCCGCCAGTATCCACCCACCATATATCAAATGGAGTTTTCACCAGCATCGTAAAATCTGATCCCTTATAGTGCTCGAAAAGACGCTGAAACGGCGATTTACGTATGGCACTCCACGCCGTCGTGGACACCGACACCCTCCTGGTCCTTGCAGCACGGGTCCGGTCCCGACCCGGGGGCGATGCCAGACACATGGTCGCCCTCCTTGATCAGGTCGTGGCCCCACAGCTCGAACGGGTCTACGGGGGCAAGGCCTACCTCTCTCGAAAGGGCGAACGTCCAGTACATCCATGACCGCGGGGCCTACCCTGCCATCGAACCCAAGAGGGGCTGACGGGCCGGTCGCACGGCTATCGTGGCTATAAGGAGCTGCTCAGGGAGTACCGACGAGACCCAGAGGGCTGGAAGGCCAGACACGCCTACGGGCAGCGGAGCCTGGTCGAGACCGTCTTTGGCATGATGAAAGTGCAGTTCGGAGGAGGCCTGAGTTCACGAGGGAGGATTCCGCGAACAACGTCGCGAGGTCTTGCTGAAGGTGCTCCTGCACAACATCGAGCGGCTCAGCTTCCTGGAGTGTGACGGGAGGTGACTTTTCACAGAACCTCTCTATACCCTATTCTGGTTTCTATTACTACAGGGGATATTTCTATTATTAAATACGTGTGTACAGTATGGCACACAGAGCGATTTCAAAGCATAATGTTGGTCTTGTCTGTGGATTAATATCTCAAAAACCGTCTACGAGCAATAATGGGACGTTTAAGCAGGTACATGCCCTCACTTCCCAAATTTAATTAGTTCGTCCAACTACTAATCCTCCGACACTTACGGCACCTTTGTCCCGGAGCCTTCGTGCACAGTATTCCAATGTGTTTCCTGTAGTAAGTATATCATCAATGATAAGAACTGAGGAGTCGGCAGGCAGCACCCCTGGCCCCGCTATGAATTGCTTCTCCGCAGATATCCGTCGGGCACCTCTGCCGAGTTTATGCATCTCTTTGTCATCGTTCTCTTGAATTCGCTGAAGGAGATCCTTTCTTGGTTTGGGCAGGCCCGTAATTTCACAGCACTTTTCAGCAATAACTTCTACAGGATTATATTTTTTACGGCTAGTATCTATTGGAACTACGGTAACTATATTGCTCATTTGCATTATCTCTGATGCTGTCGAGAGAACAAATATTCCAAGGGCCGCGCCTATCTTCTCCGCAATCTCCATATTGCTCTTTGCAGATATAAGATCCTGCGATAAATCCAGAGCACGTCCCTGTATTCTTTGTTGTACTGAAATCTCCGACCAGGTGTAGTATGTACCCATTGCAATAACTCGTTCGAGTGCTTGCCATTCACAACAGGTAGAGCAGCATCCCCTGTCTATGTCAAGGGAACCTTGAGTACCTTGACAGCGAGGGCACACTCCCTGATGTATCTTGTATCGTCTTGTGGATGATGCATCTTGACTACCACTTTCTTTGTTTTTAATGACTATCTGATTGCCTTCTTTTGTCACAGTGTACTTTTTTCCATTGATTTCCACATCCCTCCTCCATATGTCTGGAGTATGTGCCACTATAACACCTCTAGACTTTGCTCTATCTCATCGGCATCAGAAATGGGTATGGCCCCTTCATTTATGAGGTGCAATGGTAACTCCGCTTGGAGCATTTCTGGATGGACTGGTCGTAATACGAATAGTGGACGCTTCATGCTCATTGCAAATCGGGCCTGGTGCCTAGTTCCACTTTCTGTTCGCCCCTCAATAATAATTGTTGCCCGTGAAAGGGCTGCAATAATTCGGTTCCTCTGGACGAACATATAGTTTCTGACCTTTGTGTGTGGTGGATACTCGGAAATCAATGCCCCACCTTGCTGAAGAATTTTATTGGCAAGAGAACTATTATGCATCGGGACAATTTTTTCAACATAACTGGGAAGCACGGCAATGGTCTTCCCCCCATCTGCATCGAGAGCTCCAGTGTGAGCTTGTTCATCAACTCCAAAGGCTAGTCCCGAAATGATAATGTATCCCCGTTGGGCAAGGGCTTTTGCAAGAGTATATGCCATCTTTTTTCCGTACTCGGTTGGATTGCGAGTACCTACAATTGCTATTGCATTGTCTAGGCGGTCTAGTAGTATATTCCCTCGTACAAATAATGTCCGTGGGGGGTTTTCAAGGTCAAAGAGGGCTCGCGGATAACCCTGTCCAATTATTGGATGTATCTCTATCCCTTTTTGTAGAATGCGTTTCACCATTTGTCGGTAGTCTATTTCTTTGACATAATTTCGTGCCTTTGCAATAACTTTGTCAATAATTGACTCTTCAAGTTGAGGTGTTGAATGTGTTCGTACGAGAAGTCTTTGTGCCGTTCCATCCCTGAGAATAATCTCATCCGCTTTACTTTGCTTTTCAGTGGGTGGGTGATATTGAAGGGCCTTTTCAAAACTCTCGAATTGGCGAAGAATTTCAATGGCCGTTTCGTAATCGCACTCTTTAACACTGCTGAGGGCTAACCATGCGGCGTAGTGTTCGATGCGCCTATCTAGGTCTGCTGTGTTCATCTTTAAACCTTCACTCGACCGTCACCTAAAACTATTGTTCCTACACATATAAGCCTCAATATTGTTACGCTTGAGTCTGCTGTTCAAGCTTTTAGATTTCCAATATTCACCTATAAGTGATCATCTTAATGGAATTCTGACGCAGAAAATATCTATTTCATCTTGACTTGGTGATCCTACCGAAAATTGAGGACTCGCGCTTACTGAGTACTGACAGCAACTATTTGATCATCGGCTCTGGCAGTTTTAGTGACTCATGGATCTTCTGTTCGAAGATCTGACGGGCCATCTTCATCAGGCTCTTCTCGATTCCTGCAATATTATTGTTTGTTGCAACGACAAGGTTCACCTTTGTCACAATGCCTCTATCATCAGTCCAGTAATGATGGATTAGTGTACCACGAGGGGCCTCCACGCAACCAACGCCATTCCCTTTTCGCGGTTCAACATCTGTGACTTTTACGTCTGTCCTGACGATGTCTGGGTCTTGTAGTAGCAGGTCGATCTCTTCCACAGCCTGAACCATCTCGATGACACGTGCCCAATGATATGCAAAGGTCGCATGAATTGGACGACCCAGCTTGGATCTCATCTCCTCAAGTGCTTCCTGAGCAAGAGGAGTCTTCATCTTGTCAGCAATGTTACAACGTGCAAGTGAATTTGCACGCCATATTCCCTTTGGATATCCTGCCTCTTTGAAATAGATATGTGTCG
Source organism: Candidatus Thorarchaeota archaeon (assembly GCA_021498125.1). Taxonomy (NCBI): domain Archaea; kingdom Promethearchaeati; phylum Candidatus Thorarchaeota; species Candidatus Thorarchaeota archaeon. The sequence continues at coordinate 191,983 of JAIZWL010000003.1, forward strand.
CATATGAGTGGCGAGGCACGTACTCTCCAAAGTATTTTCGATAGTCCTTCTGTCTAAAGTCCGCGACTATCTTTCCTTTTGGATCCATAACCCGAAGTTTACCATCATAGATCTCTAATGCGCCCTTGTCGTGAGTTCCTATGTAATAGGTCGGGACAACCGCGAGCTTGGTTATTGGATCCCAGTAGTCCTCTACGACCTTCTTGGCAAGATCTACGGTCTGAGCGAGCCACTCTTTGAGACCCTCCATCATGTCTAGAAAGCGGTCTCGTTTCTCTTCAGAGAAGGGATTGAGCATGCCTCCGGGAACTGCGGTGACCGGGTGAATTGCCTTCCCCCCAACAGCCATTGCCAAGTCCTGTCCATACTGCATGATCTGAAGGGCGAGTTTGCCCACATCAGGTAGTGCCTTAATAATGGCGACAACGTTCCGTTTCGAGGGGTCACCAAAGGGGCCAGCAAGAAAGTCTGGTGCTGCAAGTGCAAAGAAGTGTAGTCCATGTGATGAGAGCTGTTTTGCATTGATGAGTAGTCGGCGTACCTTTACTGCGGCGGGAGTGGGAGTAATCCCCCATGCTGCCTCAACAGCCTTCACAGAGGCAAGATGGTGTGGTTCCGGACAGATTCCACAGATGCGTTCTGCAATACGCGGGACCTCTTCAGCAAAGCGGCCCTCCAAGAATTTTTCAAAGAATCTTGTGGAGGTGACATTGAATTGTACGTCTTTGACCTTGCCATCTTTACCCAGTTTAATCGTGAGGTCGCCATGGCCCTCGAGACGAGTGACTGGTTCTATCCGTATGATTTTCTCGCCTGTCATTATGACTCCTCCTTTGTAGTAGTGATCTTTGAGATGAATGATGCCGCATAATCTGTAAAGTAGAACGAGCCTATCGGATCCGGGAACATTTTCTTGAGTTCCTCAGGGCTCATGTCAGTGATTGCCCCAAGGGCTGAGATGATTTTTGCACCATGGTCTTTGATGGACGGTGGTGGTCCAAAACAACCTTTACAGGGAGAATTAGCAGAGGGGCACTGCGCGCCGCACAGTCCAATTGTGGCAAATCCAAGGCAGAGATACCCCTGATCGAGAAGGCACTTGTTCGGATCGATATGGCCTTCGTAGGTCCGATGAAACTCTGTGATGTGTTTCTCCTCGCGTTCTCTTGGACATTGATCGCATACAGTCCTATTCGGAAGGTCAAACGGTTTACCTGTCAGGAGAGCGACCACTGCATCATAGATATTGTCACTGGTCGGTGGGCATCCTGGAATAATCAACTCGAAGGGAACCAAGTCGGGATTGGGAACAATATGATCCGTGAATCCCGGGACATTCTCATCCGGGACTCTTGGATCTGTGATAGTTTCGACCTTGAGGAACTTTCTTGTAATGGCCTCGTCTATCTTCCATTGATTGAGAAGCCCTTGCACTCCTCCATAGCACGAGCATGATCCCCATGCCACGAGGACTTGGCTCTTCTCGCGCATGACGTTGAGAAGGTGAACATCTTCTTTTGTTCTGCAGCTACCCTCAACAAATCCGATATGGATAGACTGTTTCGGCATCTTTTCGAGGTCACTCAATTTGTAATCGACAACAGCGGGCCAGTACATGATCTGTAGTTGTGGTAAGACCTCCAAGAGTCGAAGGTGCAGGTCTACAAGGGACTGGTCGCAACCCCAGCATGAAGAGAGTTGTGCAAAGGCAACACGCTTTGGCATCCTATTTTCCCTCCTTTCTCATTGGGCTTGGTCCGAGTTCTTTGATCCGTTCCACCATACCCCGAATCCCCTCTGCAAAGACATCTCCCTCAGCCGCGCTTGCCCACTGAAGATGGATTCTTCTCGAATCCATTCCTGCCTCTTCGAGAAGATTTTGGAGGAGTGCGAATCTGGCACGCATCTTGAGATTCCCGGTAGAATAGTGGCAATCACCGGGGTGACAGCCAGAGATGAGCACTCCGTCTGCGCCCTGATATAATGCATCAAGAATGAAGGTCGGATCAATGCGTCCTGTGCAATTGACCCTGATGATCCTCACATTTGGCGGCATCTGTAGCCTACTCGTTCCTGCAAGATCCGCTCCCGCATAGCTGCACCAATTACAGCAGAGTGCTAAAATACGAGGTTCGAACTCTCTTTTTTTCTTAGACTTTGATCTTGTCTTAGACCTCGCCTTTAATGTAGTTTTCACCACTAGAGGACCTCCCTTCGGTCCTTGTGTTGGTATGCGTATCGTTCCTAAAAGCGTTCGTGCCCTGTGCACGTACATAATCATACAGTTGAATGACCGGGTACGTTCATTTTAACTCTTTCAAATGATAGAAATAGGTAGTTTTATTTCTCTCTTTGCTATATTAAAAGTATGTACGTGTGTCTCCTATGAGGAGGTATTGGTGCGATGATTATTGCATTCATTATGGGAAAGATTGATTCCGCAAAGGCCCATGACATTCTCAATAAGGTACGTGACCTTGAACCAGTGGAAGAGGCATATCTCATCTATGGTGCCTATGACCTGCTGATCAAGGGCACATTCAAGAGTCCGGAGTCTCTCAGTTCCTTTGTGGTAGATGAGCTACGAAACATAGATGGTGTTCGTGACACTGTGACGAATGTGTGTGCGAGTTCCAGCTAGGGGGCTGTTTCTATGTCTGAGATTTTTGCTCAGCGCCTCTACACATTCAGGCCACGGCACGGGCATCAGGTCCATCTTGGAGCAGCAGAGATACGGGCTGCAATTCTGAATATTGGAACAGAGGTCTTGGGCAACGAGTTTACAGCAGAGGTCGTTTCGGAAGAAGCGGGAACTGTGCTTGTCAGCTGCTCCTCTGCCTCGGGGCAGATCGTTGATGAGATGGATACCAAACTCATGGTCAAGATTATCAACTTCTGCGAGCAGAATAACCTTGAGGTTTCTGTCGGTGACATGGAAGTGCGAACTCGCCCCGATGAGGACTGGGTCTGATTCGTGATTGGTACGATAGCCATCTCTATCGATTGGTCTTCTGTCACCGGAGTCCCAGTTTCTTCAGGGTCGAGTCGAATGGGACACCTGTTTCGGTATCCCATCCTCTCTCTCTGTAGTACTCACTAAGCATCTGGTCAAGTTCGACCACCTGCCCCTTTGGAGGACCAACAGGGGCTGGTTCTTTTGTCAGTCTATCTGGAAGAGAGTCGTCTTTCTTTGTGATTCCCCGACTGACATTGAACAGTCTGTTGAGGTTCACGATCCTCTCACCAATGATCTGTAGATCTTCAACTGTAAACTTGAGACCGTTGTGTAGACGCAGTGCCTTTGCCACATCCTCGTAATAGAACTCCGGAGGGATCTGTGTACCGTATTTGCACAGTCCCACACTCTCCACCACGACCATGTAATCTTCACATTCTTTGACCATGATTCCCTTGTACACAGGGCTCAATCTATCAGTCATCTCTGGAAGGTATTGTTCTCCAAAGCGCTTCTTAATCTCATTATCGAAGCCCGCCTCATCGAGAACGGGAAATGCATAGAGATGATCCGCACCGCGGGCGGCTGTTGCTGCCGCAAGACCCATGGACTTTTGGGCACGGGGTTCCTGCCCTGCAATCTCCTGCTTTTTCACAGTCATCACAAAGCGCTCGCTCCCCTTGCCAATCTTCTGTGCTGCCCTGAAGCTGCCCTCTGCAAGGAGATCGCCGAGCCCCTGCCGAAACGCTGTCATCTCGGTGAGCTTGACGATGGTCTCATGGTTCCCCCAGCTCAGATCGATTCCGCCAGTGTCTTCTTCTGTGAGCAGCCCCATCTCGTAAGCCTCCATTGCCCAAGAGATCGTGCCTCCCAACGAGATAGTGTCCATGCCATACATGTTCGCCAGATGATGCGCATACAAGATGGACTCTACATTATCATTTCCGCATCTTGATCCCAGAGAAGACTGGCTCTCGAACTCAGGAGACCCTCCAATATATGCGTAGGGTCCTTTTCGAACAGCCGTATAGCGCCCACATCGCTGGAGACAGCTGAAATCAGACCTCGGTTTAATGAGATACTTCTCGCTGATGAGCTCCCCACTGATCTTCTCATAGCCCTCAAATACGCCCTGACGCATGTTATACGTGGGGAGTCTGCCAATGTGGTTCATCAGTTCGATCAAGTTTGTCGTGCCAAACCGTGCACGTTCAGGCGTGAATGGATTGGCCAGCATCCTCCTGTAGAACTCGTCCATCTCTCTCAGATAGTTGGCGGGGTCCGCGACCTCTAATTTACCTCTCCCACGAACAGCGATTGCCTTGAGCCTCTTTGACCCCATCACCGCTCCTAAGCCGGATCGAGCCGAGGCCCGATCTCTATCATTCATGATGGCGGCAAATCGAACGAGGTTCTCTCCGGCTTGTCCGATGGCCAGTGTCCGGCACATCCTTCCGTGTCGCTTATGGAGTGCATCATCGGTCACAAAGACATCCTCTCCCCAGAGATTCTCCGCATCCAAGAGATCGACCTCTGAATCTCGAATGTTCAGATAGACTGGAGATGATGAAGCGCCTGTGAAGAAGATGGTGTCATATCCCGCAAATTTGAGTTCGGCCCCCCAGAACCCTGCTGCGTGGCTCTCCCCCCAAATGTCAGTGAGTGGGGAGAGTGCTGCAATAGTATGACGTGATGCCTGTGGAAACATTGAGCCTGTGAGTAACCCCGTTGCAAACCCTAAGACATTCTTCGGCGAGAGTGGATCGATCCCGACTGGGATCTTGTCCGTCAGGACTCGTGACAGATACCCTGCACCGAGCAGATATTTCCGAACTATCTCTTCGTCCACCGGGCGTTTCTCAACTGACCCTCTTGTTAGGTCCACCCACAGTTCCTGTCCACCGATTCCCTTGATCATTATTGTTCACCTCGCTCGCCGTAGAGAATTGGCCCATATTGCTCGTACAATTGTTCCAGCCTGCCATCCTTGTCCCTCTCTCGTAATTCGGACTCGGTTATCATCTCGATCGCATTGACTGGGCAACGGCTCACGCATTCGCCACACTGAATACATTTGATCGCCTTACCAGTGTCTGGGTTGAGATGGATTGCAAAATACGGACACGCATCAACACAGGCGCCACACCCCGTGCATCGTCTGTTGTTCACAATGATGACTCCTTTTGATGTACGTGTCAATGCGTCTTCAGGGCACGCCTCGATACATGGTGCATCCTCACAATTTCTACAGAAGAGTGGGAAATCAAGGCCCGGTTCTATTCGCATCACTCGAACACGTGACCACTCTGGACCTATCACCTTGAAGTAATGCATACTACATACGTTTACACAGATCATGCAACCAGTACAGATGTGGGGGTCTCCAAAGATAAACTGTGGCTCATCCATTATTATTCACATCAGAGTCATTACTTATCGGCCGAGCGGTCAGATGCTATTCAAATAGGGCTCTTTTTTTTCACGAACAGTCCATGTGTTTGCTATCAGTGACCTGCTCACTTGGCACTAGAAATTACTATATCTTATGATTACCTTTTAACAGTACCTTCACTGCACCACCTATGTTTATTTATTAAACGAAATGCTTTGGGGTCATAGATGTGGGCTCTCGAATTGGAACACGTTACAAAACGCAGGTACTCAGATGGGGATAATGGCTGTGAGTAGAACACCGGACAGATCATCAATCCTTCCCAAAATGAAGGAGGTGATTCTCAGGTCTCATAGAGATGTGGTTCTCATTGTGGACTCCTCGATGAAAGTTCTGTGGGTCAACGAGGCCGCCGTTCAGATGTTTGATAGGCCTATTGATGATCTGGTCGGTAGTGATTGTACCACTATTACCCGCTCCTCTCCCCATCTCTCGGTCATTCCATCTGCTCTTGCTACGGCGTTTCGTAAAGGATCTCAAGTGACCAAGTCTGTGTCTGATGCGCAACACATACGACTGACTATCCGGATCACTCCCTTGTTAGATGGTGATGGCCGCCCACGTGCAGCCTCTGTGAGTATTCGCCCTGAAGCGACAAGGAATCCAATAGTAGCTGTTGACGCGCAGACTCTGGACTGGCACAAGGTCTTGGACGCTATTGGATATGGCACAATCATCTTGGATTCTCAACAGAGGATTACCTATGCGAACCGCTCGATATTACATGCTCTTGGCGATCCTCCTGAGAGCGAGGTCATCGGGAAACACTGTTATGAGATATTTCACTCAACTGATGCGCCACCCGCCGGATGCCCGTTTCTTGCCTTGCGAGCTTCAGCATTCCAAGCGCCCTCTATGAGTGGTCATATGGATATGCTCGGCCGTGATGTCATGGTTTCTGTTGCCCCCATAATTGGCAATGATGATGTACCTTTACTGTTTGTTCATGTCAGTGTTGATATATCCGACCGTCTCTTGGCCGAGGAAGCAGCCATGCTCTATCTTGATATCCTCTCTCACGATATTGCCAATCATCTTCAGACGATTCTTTTGGGCGTGACTATTCTTGCGAAAGATCAAGATGATGAGATTGCACGACTTGTCTTTACGTCGATTGATAATATTGATCGACTAATCATAAAGGCCCGTGCAGTTGAGGGTCTCGATTCTGCGCCATTGGGGGAAGTCGTGCTTCAAGATATACTTGAGCCGCTCTTGCTACGGCTGAAGAGTCAGTATAGTGACGTAGAGATAGTTACCGATCTCCCCTTCTCTCCCTGTACAACATATGCAAATAGGTTCTTGGAGATTGCATTCGAAGCCTTGCTGGATAATGCAGTTCGATATAATCCTCATGATAACAAAACGGTCTGGGTCAGTATTCACCCGGTAAACGATGGCTGGTTAGTCAAGATTGCTGATAATGGCCCCGGAATTCCGGACTATCGTAAAGAGAGTCTTCTCAATCGCTCACGAAGGTTTGGAGGTATGGGCATCCACCAATCCTCGTTGATCATTCGGTGGTTTGGAGGTACGCTCTCGATTCGGGATCGCGTTCCGCAACATCCTGAAGAGGGCGTGGTGTTTGTGCTATGGCTTCCGGGGATGCACTGAACTTGTAGCGAAAGGTCTCAATCCTTTTCAACACGGGCCTCTTTTTTTATAAAATTTGGCTCTCGTATCAATTAATTCGCCCGTTAAACAAAAGACTATAAGCGACGTTTAGTTGCTTTATCTATTCCACAGCCTTTCTAATTATGGGCCTGATGAACTGATGACCGACTCTATTGATTCTCATACCGTGCAGCAAGTGCAGGATATGCTTCTACGCACAGCTAAGGAATCGATCTTCATCATAGATGCAACTATGATTGTTCGTTGGGTGAATGGCTCGGCACTACGTATGAGTCGTAAGAGTATTGACGAGATTATCGACCGAGATTATCGGAAGATTGGTCTTATTGCTTTTCGATCAGAAACGGTTCATGAAGGCGTGCTGGAGGCTGTTCGCACAGGCGTACAGGTCTATCGCGAGATTTGCCTCGGTCCCGTTTCATCTCGGTTCTTGAAGATTATTCCCTCTGCATCTGGTGGTGTAGCATTAATCTTGGAGTCGCCCGATGATTGGCAACACGTCTATGATGCAATCGACCATCCATCGATGATTCTTGATTCAGAGCAACAAATTATTGGCTTTAATGCCGCAGCCAATGAGCTGTTTGGAGACCTGCCAGCTGACAGAGTCTATGGTCGGCATTGTTATGATCTCTTTAGAGACTGTGAACTTCTTGTCACTCAATGTTCCGAGGAGAGTTTTAGTGAACTCGATGCCATACTGTTAGACTCTGAGATCGAGCTCAAGGGGCATGTGTACAAGGTCTCTTGTACAAAAATAGACAATGGCTCAGCAATCCAAAAGACGCTCTATCTGGCGACGGATGTTACGGCAAAACGTACTGCCGAGGATGCAGCCAGTCTCTATCTTGATGTGATTGCTCATGATATTGCCAACCATCTACAGATCATTCTGTTCGGGGTTTCATCAATGGTTGACGATATGACTAATCAGACTTTACAGTTGGTGCTTCACTCTATCAATCGAATAACTCGCCTAATTGCCAAGGCTCGGGCTATTGAAGGACTTGAGAGTTCTCAATTAGAACCTATGGTCCTGCAAAAAACACTTGGTCCGATGCTGGCAGAGTTTCAGAGCTGTAATCCTCATGTTGAATTTGTGATCTCGTTTCCAGAGAAGGACTGTATTGTTCTTGCAAACTCGTTTCTTCCTGAATTGATCATTAATCTACTTGATAATGCTGTTCGGTACAACACCAAGGATGAAAAGATCGTCTGGGTCCGAATCGCTCAGGTGCAACATGGCTGGGAGGTTTCAATCTCCGACAATGGTGTCGGAATCGACTCTTCCCAAAAGGAGAGTCTTCTAGATGGTGCACGACGATTTGGCGGAATTGGCATCCATCAGGCCAAGTTGATCTCGCGGCGGTTTGGGGCCTCTCTTACTATTCGAGACCGTGTCGATTCGTGCCCTGAAGAGGGTGCCGAGTTTGTGGTTTGGTTCCCAAAGGCGAAATAGACCAGTCTACGCTTGCGGTTGGTCCAATAGTATTGTGCCCTTTCCCATCGGTTGGAACTGCCCATGCCCCGGTTTGACAAGGATCTCTCCCTCATGGTAGACCAGTGTTCCTCGTACGAACGTCATCACGGGGACTCCTGTCATCTTCATACCATTATAGAATGTCCATCCGCTCTTTGATAATATCCCATCGCTGGAGATCTTCTCTTCGGTTGTCGGTTCTACCAGTACGAGGTCCGCATCAGCCCCTATTACGAATGTTCCCTTCTTGGGGTAGAGCCCAAAGATTCGAGCGGGATTACGGGTCGTGATGCGTAGTAATCGGTTCCATGATAATCGGCCTCTGTTAATCCCTTCTGAGAGCAGGATCCGAAGAATCATCTGAATTCCGTCAACTCCTGCCCAGGCCTTACGGATATCCTCTGCTCCCTTCTCTTTCTCTTCAAGGGGGGCAGGAGCATGATCGCTCACAACGATGTCAATGGCCCCTGTCAGCAGTCCCGCCCAGAGTGCAGCGCGGTCCTGTTTTGAACGTAGGGGCGGGTTCATCTTGCTCTTTGGTCCGAAACGGTTCATCTCATCTCTGTCGAAGATCAAATGGTGTGGGCAGACCTCTGTGGTGACCTCTACACCGTTCTGTTTGCCAACTGCGATTTCGTGGACTCCTTCTCTAGAGGTGATGTGAGCTATGTGGAGGTGTCCCCCAGTCTGTGCTGCAATTCCGATGTTCTGTCGTACAGCCAGCTGTTCAGCCAGAGCAGGCCGTGCAAGCGCGTGAGTGATAGGTGCATCCCAGTCGCCATCCAAGTCCTTAGCAAACTCGTCCAGAATTCCTTGATCCTCTGAGTGAATGGTCAGATGCCCCCCAAATTCCGAGACCTCGCTCATGGCCTTGGTAATGACTCCCGCATTGGCGTAAAAGGGTTCACAGGTGAATGTCTTAAAGCCCTCGACTCCCTTCTCGATGAGTGCAGGAATGTTCCTGACATTGTCCGAATTGATCATTCCCCCATAGAGTGTGAAGTCCGTGATTGCAAGGCGCTCACCAGTTTTGATCTTCTCCTCCACCAGCGATGGTGTGTCCACCTGACTACTGAGTGGCATCTCGACAACTGTGGTGACTCCTCCAGCAGCAGCCAGTATTGTTCCAGTGGTGAAGTCCTCATGGTCCAGCATAGCCTCGTCGTGAAGGTGCGCGTGCCCATCGATTAATCCGGGCATCAATATCTTGTTGTGTGCGTCAATGGTTTCCGCGGCTGGCGGGAGATGTAGATCCGTCGCTATTGCAGTAATCTTTCCATCCACGACTGCCAGTCCGCCGTGTACAATTCCGGTTTCCAATAGAAGTTTGGCATTTCTGATGACCAAATCCACTTCATTTGTCACTTGGTTGCCTCCTCTCTCTCCTCTATCCCCCACCAACAGGCGGAAAAATCGCAATCGAGTCACCTTCAGTCAGTATCGTGTCATTTCCGTCAAGGAGTTCTGTTCGTTTACCATTCACCATACAGGAATAAAAGCGTTTCAAGTTACCAGTCTCAGGGTCTAGTACATTATCTGTGAAGGCCGTGCCAAACATCTCGGCGAGAGCATCCAATACATCCTGTATCGTGTTCGCCTCTAGCTCTACATTTCTTGTCCCCAGTGCTTCACGAACAGATGCAAAGAACTTCACAGTCACTCGCGCCAACTGTCATCACTCATATTAATCTACGACCGCATGTTTTAATCGTTGTCGATTGGACGGATTATTCGGTCCCAGCGAAAAGTAGAAGTCCTTACGTACATTGAAAGATAGTATACTGCTTCTAGGAGCGTCGAATGTGTGGAGATACTAGTCGTCGGACATCTCAGTCGAGATTTTCTCGTGACCCCTGAGATGCAACGTGAGGCACTTGGTGGAGGCACGGCCTATGCTATGTTGGCCCCTACCCTTGAAGCACTTGGCGCTGGTATTGTCACCCGAGTCGGTCGTGATTTTGAGCAGCAGTATATTGACTCCCTGCGGAACTCCGGACTTGATCTCACAGGGATGCGTACTAGCGGTCCCACATCGACACGCTTCGTTAACGAGTACGATGAACATGGTGAGCGCACTCAGCGTATTGAGGCCCTTGCCCCTCCTCTGCGGGGTGAAGACTATCTTCCGCACCATTACGACACAAACATTGTGCATTTCTGTCCGCTGACTAATGATGAGGTTCATCTGTCCTGTATTGAGGCCATGGCCTTCAGGCGTGTCCTTGTATCTCTTGATGTGCAGGGTTTTCTCAGGCCAAGCAGGATCGGTCCTGTTGAACCTGTGGAATGGGGCGATCCCGAACGGGTTCTACGGCATGTTGATGTGATGAAGGCCGATGAGGAAGAGATTCTGCTTGCGATGCAGACGGACTCGGAAGAAGTGGCTGTGCAACGAGCGCTCCAGCATGGCCCACAGATTGTTATTGTGACTCGTGAGAGAAAAGGTTCTACAATTTTCACCACTAAATCACACTGGGATATTCCCGCAGTCGTTGGCAGTCGGCTTGTCGATGAGACCGGAGCTGGCGACACCTACATGGTCGGTTTCCTGTTGGAATATGTGCGGTCAGGCGATGTCAGGAGAGCAGGTCTCTTTGGAGCGACCTGTGCATCCTTTAATCTGGAACACGTCGGCCCCTATCATATGCCGAGCAGGAAGCAGGTCGAAGAGCGAATGCTTCACTACATGTAGCACTCACGGGAAGGCTTATTCATATGATTCGTGCTTAGAATGACGAGGGTTAGACTATGCTTGAAGATCTTGATCGGCTCATGGAGCACGAAGGTATTGATGCCTTTGTTGCCGAGGGAAATGCCTTTGAGGTTCCTGATATTTTCTGGTTGACCGGATTCCGCTCGCCTGACACTGTGACCTATCTTCATAATCGTGGTGAGCCGCCCCTTGTAGCGACCGGCTTTAACACACTGGAACGACTTCACAAAGAGAGTTTTGTTAGCAAGACCTACGACCTCACAGAGATCTATCTGTCTCTGATGCGTGAGAACAAGCGTGCCAGTGAAAATCCCGAGCTCATCTATGGTCCGCTCTTGAAGGACGAGTTCTCAGGTGACGTGATCGGCGTCCCTGATCATATTCCGGCCAGTGTGCTTGTTGCTATCCAGGGGTTGGGCTACAAGATCAAGGTAGTGCCTGACCTTATCAAGGAGGCTCGTGCCACAAAGTCGCGCAAGGAGATCCGCACGATCACCAAGGCTGGACGGGCAACTATCGATGCGGTTTCGAAGGTCATCTCGATGATCAAGGATTCGGACATCGGGCCCAAGAACAATCTACTCTATAATGGCCAGACTCTCACGGCTGGGGACATCAAGCTTGCTCTTGATCATTCCCTTCTCGATCAGCGCGCTGAGGCGGCTGAGGACTCGATCGTGGCTGTTGGGAAGAAGGGGTATGACTTTCATTATTTGGGGCGGCCACGCGACCCTCTCAAGGCAGGAGTGCCTATAATCATTGATGTGTTTCCCAGACTCAAGCTTGATCGATATGTTGCCGATGTCACACGCACTGTCGTAAAGGGGCCTGTCACTGATGACGTAAGGAAGATGTTTGATGCTGTCATTGATGCGGCTAATGCCTCTGCCGAGGCGCTCCGTGATGGGGCTAAGATCGATGATATCAATATGGCATGTTACAATACCCTGAAACAACATGGGTTCGCCTCACGCAAGCTGAACCCCGAGGCACAAGAGGGAATGCTTCATGGTCTTGGTCATGGTATTGGCCTTGAGGTTCACGAGCTACCCAGTTTCTATCATTATGATGATCACTTCGCTGAGGGTCATGTTGTTGCAGTTGAGCCCGGTCTGTACTTGAAGCGGATTGGTGGGGTCCGCGTGGAGAACGATTTTGCTGTCACAAAGGGAAAGGCAAAGCTTCTGACCACTGGTCTTGATCCGTACCAGTTCGTATAATCACCGACCACTATCTCAACGACATAGCATGTGGTGGACAGATAGAGGTACAGAGGCCGCAGGCAACGCATCTGTCACTGTCCACCCGTACCTCTTTCTCTTCACGATCCACCTTGATTGCTCCATAGACACAGGATTTCTCACACAACCCACAGAGGGTGCATGTGTCCATGTCGATCTGGACTGGTGGCCTTGACTGCTCATTATGTCTGAGATGAGGTATGGCCATTCCCACAATGTCCCATAGCGAGTCATACTGATGATTTCTCAACCATGTCGCAATCCCGCGAGCAATTGTCCCATAGACCGAGGGGCCATTCAGGATCGCCGCAGTGCATACCTCGACGAGACTGGCACCCGCCATCATGAACTCTATCGCATCCTCCCCCGTTGTAACACCACCTACTCCTATGATGGGCCTGTCAACTACTGAGGCAATGTCCGCGACGCAACGTAGTGCAATAGGTTTCAGGGCCGACCCGCTCATCCATCCAAGTCCTCCCTCACTGCCTAACATGGGCCTTCCGGTCTCGATATCGATTCTCAGGCAGGGACCAAAGGTATTGATTGCAACAAAACCGTCTACATACCTCTCCAGCGACTTGGCCACTTTTGCCACATCGACCTTTGGACTCAGCTTGGCAAAGATGGGGATATCCACAGCCTCGCGTAATGCCTTTGCGATCTCGACATGGCCTCCAACGTAATGCGTGGAGAACTCTATGGCGTGGACCCCAGCCTTCTGGACCTTTGGAGCGACCTCGGCGACTTCCTCTGGAGTGTATCCCACACTAGCAATCACCGGGAGACCTGAACTCAGGGCTATCGGGTACTCTTTCTCGAGCCATTGCTCAAGAGGCAGCTCACTCCATAGCTCGGCATTGAGCAATCCCTTTCTGGCACCGACTCGTCCCCGATCAAGAGCGGCCATGTTCGGGTTTGGCACCTCTGCTGGCTTGACGCTCACGGTCTTGGCGACAAGTCCTCCGGCACCCCCACCCATAGCCTCAAGGAGTGTCATGCCATCGCGTGCAGCAGGGCCTGCTGCGGTCAACACGGGATTTCTGAACTTGAGACCGGCTACTTCGAGATGGAGGTCTGTCATAGTTGAACACTCACTCCGTTGCTTAAGAGGTATCTGCCATGCTATTTGGCTATCATTCCGCGTGCCTCGAGATCCTCTGCGACATAGTCAAGTCCGAGTTCCATCAGCCTCTCCCGCTTGGGGAATCCCGTCTTTTTGTCGCAGCCACGAAAGTCATAATATTCGTCAAGCATCTGATCCAAGTCCGGTAGTCCGCCCTTTGCTGGGCCTGTCGGCATGGCCTCCTTGAGTAATCTATGGGGAAGGGTCTCATCTTTTCGGGTGATTCCCAGTCTGTGATTGTATGCTCTTCTCAGGTGTGCGATTCTACGGCTCGCCTGCCTGACATAGGCAACATCACCCCATTCGGTCATTCCGGTCAGATGTGGTAGCACGTTGGCAAAGGTCTCATAGTAGTAGACCGGAGGCCACATTGTCCCATACTTGCAGATGACCGCCGAGTCCACAAGGGCATAGAGATTCTCCATATCCCAGATGAGTTCGCCTTTGTAGTCCGGCGACATAATGTCCAGAATCTTGTCGGCCTTCTCCTTGCCAAACCTCTCAATGACGATCTCCGGGTACCCAAGCTCCTCAAGGCTCGAGAGACTGCGCAGATGATCCGCTCCTCTCACGTTGGTCGCATATGTCAATCCTACTGATTGGTGCGCTCGTGGATCCTGTCCCGATGCCTCGAGACCCTTGACGTGAATTGCGTATCGCCACGCATCTCCGCCGAACTTCTCAGCGGCTCTTCGTGTACCCAGTGAGAGTACCTCGCCCAGTCCTTCTCTCTTGGCGATCTGTTCTACAAGCTCGACCATCGTGTCAATATTACCCCAAGTGAGTTCCAGACCGCCTGTCATACTTGCGTCGAGGATTCCCTTCTCCCAGAGTTCCATTGCGAACCCGATGGACTTGCCACAGGAGATCGTGTCCATTCCCAATTGGTCACATCTCTTTCCAAGATACATGATGGACTCGATGTTGTTGTTCAGACAGTTGGAACCAAAGGCCATCAGGGTCTCGTACTCTGGCCCACCCGCAGGGGCACTGGCAAACCTGCCGTCTCTCACACGATAGATGTACTTGCATCCGATAGAGCAGCCATGACATGCCTCTTGGGCAATGCGATATCGTTCTGCAATTATCTCGGGTCCTATGTCATCAGCATGCTCGTAAAACCCGGTCCAGTGGTTCTTGGTGGGCAGTCTGCCGATCTCATTGATAATAGCCACGAGGTCTGTGGTACCATACTTTCTGAGAGAACCTAATGATTCGGCCCATAACGGATCTCTAAGCTTTTCCATCTCCTGTCTATTGGCCTCGAGGTATTTTTCCATGTCATATGCTTCAAGCGGAAGAGATCCGCTTGCTGCAATACCTTTGAGATTCTTCGAGCCCATTACTGCTCCAAGTCCGGTACGTCCGGCTGCTCTGTAAAAATCAATTATCACACTGCCATAGAGCACCTGTCTCTCTCCCGCTGGGCCAATGACGGCGGTCTCTATGGAGGGGTCTCGTAGTTCTTCTCTGATCATTCTAGTTGTGACATCGGTCTCTCGACCCCACAAGTGCTGTGCGTCCCTTAATTCAGCCTCGCCATCTCGAAGAAAGAGATAGACCGGCCTTGGAGATCTGCCACTGATGACAATGAGATCAAATCCCGCATATTTCATCTCTGGGCCAAAGAATCCGCCTGAGTGGCTCTCCGCCCAAATACCTGTGAGCGGGCTCTTTGAGGCGAACATCATTCTGCCTGAGGGTGAGAACATCACTCCCGTGAATGGACCTGTTCCCACAACAAGGACATTCTCTGGTGATAACGGCTCTGTTTCTGGTCCTGTGCGCTCCCAGAGAATTTTAGATGAGATGCCCGTGCCTCCCAGATAGAGGCGTGCCCACTCTTTGACCATATCTTTGACAATGGTCTTACCCTTTGTCAGATCGACTTCGAGGTATTTACCAGCATATCCCTTGTATGGAAATGTCATTGTTGTTCCTCCTGAGCTATACCTAGCATGGTCGCCACACGTGCAATGTTGTGGTCTCGTATCGCGAGTCCATCCAAGTCTGCTGCGACAAGTTGTATCGCTCCGTACTCGCAGGCGGCGACACAGGCCGGATCACCTCCACAGAGGTCACATTTGATCGCGTATCTCTCAATAGGGTCCAACGTGATTCCTCCATACTTGCATGCTGTCACACAGGCTCCACATCCTATACATCGGGCCTCATCTACAGTCAGGACCCCCGCCTCATTATAGTCAAGGGCACCTGTTGGACATGCCTCCATACAGAGTGGATGTTCACATTGTAGGCAGACTACGGGAATGACAAGATTCCGAGCCTCATCCCTGATCACTTGGATCCGTGCTCGGCGAGGATTGAAGGTTGAAGTATGATGGACCGAACATGCAAGTTCGCAATTTCTGCATCCCGTGCAAAGATCGATATCAATGGTGAGGAATTCTCTCAAAGTGGGCCGCTCCCTATTGATTAGTCGGGCCTTCTCATTTGTGATAGTTGCCTCTTTAAGTTGTTGGCTATAGAGTTCGAGGACCGATTATGCTACTCAACGTACCATGCTTGGACGTGCGTCTTTGTCATGTGGCCCATACCAGCATTTTTTCCAACAAGTGTTTTACAAATAGGTGTTCATAAGAAAGTATATCTGTAATGCATGACTTCCGAATCTCGCCTTCCTGCATTCATTCATTGTGGATTGTTATAGCATTGAACAACTCATCTGATTCGACCTCCCACGACAACCCCAGCCCGCAAAAGATGCGAGCAATTCTTGATGGAATCCCTATAGCCGTCTTTATCATCGATTCAAATCTTGGCACACACTATGCCAATCCAGCAGCTCGTGAACTTGTTAAATTGGAGACCATAAAACTCACTGGCCACCTCTCTTTTCTCTCCTTTATCTCTCCAGAATGTCGTTCTGCCGTCAAGGACTTTTTGACCTCTCCATCCGCGATGCATAAAAAATATACTTTTAGGACCTATTTCTACACGAATGGTATTCGGCTTCCTGCCGAGCTCACAGTGACCAAGGCCGATGATCCCAAAGATGGCCTTCTCATCTATGCCTGTGATATGTCTCGCAGTAAGAAGCCGGCTGACTATCCGATGGACCAAGAAGATCTCTTTCGCGTGATTGTCGAATCCTCGAACGTCGCAGGAATACTCATTGTTGATGATCAGTATCGATTTATCTATGCAAATGCAAAATTTGCACGAATGCTGGGGACAAAGCAGCAAAACATGATCGGTCATGATTTCAGAGAGTGGTTGCATCCTGACGATATTGGGATGGTCGCGGGTAGGTATGCTGCACGGCAAGAAGGTATCTCGGTGCCTCCCGTTTATGAGTTCCGTATTATCCGCGAGAATGATCGGCAGGTCCGAATCATGCGTATTCACAGTACGGTCCTTGTGGGAATGGATGGCAATGTGTACACCATCGCTATTGTCATTGATGTGACCGATGAGGTACGCAGCAGACAAATGCTTGAGGAGAGCGAACACAAATATCGTGTGCTTATTGAAACCATGACCTCAGGTCTCTCGGTAGATACTCCCGATGGCAAGATCAAATTGGTCAACAGCGCGTTGTATCGTATGCTGGGGTATACAAATGACTCAGAGCTAGTCGGTCAGCCAATCACCAAGATCTTCGAGGGGTGGACTGTTGAGACCGTCAACGAGACCATGATGCGAAGAAAGGCTGGAGTGATTGAGCAGTACGAGGCGAACCTCATTACCAAGTCTGGGACCCACATCCCTGTCATTGTATCAGCTACTCCCTTGTACAATCGAGATGGGCAGTATGAAGGTAGTCTTGCAGTCTTCACGGATGTTTCGGATCTTAAAGAGGCTGATTCTGAAATACGGTTCCTTCTTGACCTCTTATTGCATGATGTTGGTAATCAGCTCCAGCTGGTCCTTGCAGGAACTGACCTGTTAGGGTTTGCTAAATCCAATGAGGAACAGGTCACTGCTTCCACCTACATACGCGATGGAGTGGATCGCTGTCTGGATATTCTCTCAAAGGTGCGCCGTGCCGAGGCAACCAAGGTGGAGCCGCCTCGCCCAATAGACCTCATAGAGGTCCTTCATGAGGAGTGTTCTCTCTTAGAACGTCAACTGGACGTGTCACCGATCATTGAAGACCTTCCGCAATCTCTGATTGTTCGTGCGGATAGTGCTCTGGGCCACCTGTTAAGAAACATCCTTGAGAACGCGGTCAAGCATAATCCGCGTCCTGACAAGAAGATATGGATCCATAGCACAACTTCCTCTGCATGGTTCGACCTCTGTATCGCCGATAACGGTCCGGGCTTGTCCGATTCAAAGAAGAGCGACCTGTTCAATCCACAGCGACGATATGGCGGAGTTGGGTTGCATCTCGTTCAAAAGATTGCTCGAAAGTATGGCTGTCGCTTGACTGTAAGAGATCGAGTTGAAGGCGTACCCGAGGAAGGTCTGGAAGTCTGTATCCAGTTCCCGCGAGTATATATCGGGTGATCAGTGATAGCCGAACGACTTTTCTTTAGGAACAGTCTCTATCTTTTGCCTACTGCTAGGCGGTGATCTCATGGGGCCAAAGTCAATTCTGATCAAACATGGATACGTCATTACTATGAACTCGCGGCGGGAGATCATTCCGGACGGTGCTGTCTATAGCGAGGGTGAACGCATAGTCGCTATTGGCAAGACCAAAGATCTCGCTGGATACGGGGCTGATACCGTAATTGATGCCACAGGCATGATTGTCATGCCTGGGCTCGTTGATACACATGTACATCTTGCTCAGGCCCTCATCCGCGGCTGTGCTGATGATGTGTCATTAGTCGACTGGTTGAAGAAATATGTCTGGGTTCTTCAAGGGAACTTCACAAAGGAGGATGGCGAGGTCTCCGCCGAACTGTGCATGGCCGAGATGATTAGGACTGGGACAACTTCTTTTGTCGAGTGTATGATCCATTCCCGTTATGGTTTTGATGGAATTGCCCGTGCCGTTGAGCGTACTGGGATGCGCGCCGCTCTCTCGAAAATAGTCATGAACTCAACAGGATATGCTGATAATCCTGATATCATGTATCCTGGCATGGTGGAGAATGAGGAGGCTTGTCTGAGAGAAACCGATTCGATGCACTCTCGTTGGCATGGAAAAGCTGATGGTCGAATTCAGGTATGGTATGGACTGAGGTCTCTGGGGGCCGTCACTGATGATCTCTTTAAGAGAGTCGTTGCACACTCGGAAGAAAAAAACACCCTGATGACAATGCATCTTGGAGAGGTAGTGGATGATGTCAGATACGTAAAGGAGAAAGGCTACAAAAATCTGACAGACTTTGCTGAGGCCATGGGACTTCTCCGACCGACTATGGTGTTTGCGCATGGCATCCACTTTGAGGACCATGAAATTGACAGGTTGGCCAAGTCCGGGGCCCACATTGCCCACTGTCCAGCCTCGAACATGAAACTCGCATCAGGTTTTGCAAAGATTCCTCTAATGCTTAAGCGCGGAGTATCTGTTTCCTTGGGTTGCGATGGAGGACCGAGCAACAATACGTATGATATGATTCGGGAGATGCGTCTTGCCGCTCTAATCCACAAGCCCGTGACCAACGATTCTCTTGCAGTTCCTGCTGAATCTGTTGTGGAGATGGCAACTCTGGGAGGAGCCAAAGCAATGGGACTTGCCGATAAGATTGGATCTCTGGAATCCGGCAAACTGGCCGATGTGATCCTTGTTGACATGCGCACTGTTGGGCTTGCACCCAATACAAATCCGGTCTCAAATCTTGTCTATGCTGGTTCTGGTCACAATGTTGATACAGTAATCGTCAATGGTCGGATTCTGATGCACCACCGTCATTTGCTCACTCTTGATGAGGAACAACTGGTTGCTCGTGCAGCCGAACATAGTGTGGCACTTCTTGAGCGTGCAGGTATCGAGATCAAGCCAAAGTGGCCTATTCGATAGTCTATTCGTTACTCATTGAATCGGTATGGCTTCTCCAATTGCATACTTGGTGGCAAGGCTGTGGCCTGAGACCGTCCCAAGTAAAGTCTGATCTTATCCTAGATTGAAGGTATGAATAATGCCTCATGTTCTATGTAGTCCCCCTCACGTTTGTATTCTCTTCCTGTGTAGATGAGATAGTCATAGATGCGAAAAATCCCGAGTCTCAAGGGAAATTTGTACTCTCTCCTTAGTAGTGCCAGAATATCTGAGACCGCCTGTATTGTTTCACCTGACACTGGCAGAGCATTGTCAGCCTCGATCATTCTCAGCCTGCGCTCGAGACGAATGAAATCAATAGTGGCTGCAACACTCAAAATGCAGAACAACAGCAAGATACTGTAGCCTATTGTTGCTGATACAATATCGTTAGCGCCTCTTAACACGATCAGTGAAAAGATCAACATCCCGAACAAGATCGGCACTCCATATTTAAACTCTGAAAGCAAATGCTCGCAGCTCTTTTTGGTCAGGTCTTTGTCATAGTATCCCGTAGGCGCATTGAGATTTCGAATTAGTCTGTCTGCTTCTATCGGTGGCTCGCCCAGTCCGCATTCCATTCCTCCTGACTCATATGCGTCTAATTGAAATAATGCATCAGACAATTTTGATCGCTTGATGCCATAGAACTTTCGAGCGTTGACGAGCCTCATCCACACACTGATGCCACCGACCAACATTGGCCCGCCGATTATTATAAACATAAACAGCATCATGTCCACGGGAGTTGATTGGTTCCCCAAGGTGATGAACCCGAGATAGATCCCACCTGTTGCTACCAGCACAGCACCAACAACCGCCATCCACAAGGAATAGTGGTTATCCTCCTCATAAGGCCCATTTACATCCTCATCTCTCACTCTTCTGACAAACGACCTAAATTCTTCAGGCACATCCTGTTCCAGTTTATCAAAGTCGACCGTTGATTGTTAGTTGGACAAACTTGGACATGCCGTCCCGTCTGTCCGCCCAGCAACGGCACTGGGCACATAGATGATATTCCTTGCGGCGTTCACATCTGCATGGAGTTCCGCCTCACAGTGCGGACAGTAGAAGTACTCGCCGCTCCTCTCTTGCCCCCGGCCACTCGATCCTGTAGCCTCGCTCTCCGCACGCACTACAGGTCTGCGAGGTCCACTTGGGGTTCACACTCCACACCCCGCCGTAGCGGTGACCCAGCTGCTGCCTCATGTACACTATGGTCTCCCAGATCTTCGACCACAGGTTCGTACTCAGCGCCCACGATAGACCCCGGCGTCCGGCAGGGGGCGTGTAGTTCTTCAGGCTCTCGAAGACCAGCGTCCGCACCTCGTGTTCCTCACACCACCACACCGCTCGTGAGGCCACCTGTCGTGCGATCTCTCTGTCCAGCCTTCGTATCTTTCTCCAGACCGCCGCCAGATGCCTCATCTTCTTCAGAAGAGGCCCGGGATACTGCTGTGTGTTCTTGCGCGTCTCTCTCGTCTTCTCTGTCTCTGTCTTTGACTCCCAGTTCCTCTTTTTTCGTGCCACCTCTCCGCTCAGCCATCGGGTCTCCTGCCGGAGCGTTTCACGCTTCACCAGTAGTTTCGTCATCTCGATCATCTCATCGACATAGCCACCCCCTCTATTTTGTTCTCGGTTCTCTCCTTACTCAACGAAAATACCTTCTTTCCTATTTTCCCCATAAGCTATCAAAAGTACACTTTGACCATAGAACCTCTGTATAAATATTGTTTCACAGAAAGTGGTTCCTGATCGTAGATTCTTAGGTGCCCTCGCTCGCCTCGAATTACTTCGAACTGATTGCGTCTTCGTATCAGAGTTTATATGACCGTGCAGAATTTCCAGTTCAAATCGCTTAGAATGATACAATGCGTTTTGAGAGGAAACGATCATCATGGCCTACGCGTATCGAGTAGTCTGTCCACGAGACTGCTATGACAATTGCGTTCTGAACGTCCTAGTCGATACAGATGGAACAATAAGTTCGGTGAGAGGGGATCCCTCCCATATTGCCACTCAAGGTCTCACCTGTCCACGGGCTCTCAAGGACATGGAGCGCGTCAATACGAACCGCGTTCTCTTCCCGCATATTTGCAGGGGATCAAAGCCCTGTGAGTCGTTTGAGAGAGTATCTTGGCAGTATGCGCTCGATACTGTCGCCGACCGCCTTTCCACTACGTTGCAACAAGATGGCCCAGAGTCGGTACTTCTCATAGACTACGCTGGCAACACGGGACTTCTCTCTTTTGTCTATTCTCACCGTCTGTGGAACGCTCTCGGAGTAACTCGGACCGACTACAGTCTATGTTCGATCTCGGGTCATGCGGCTCTCTCCCTTCATTATGGAAAGTCCTACGGTGTACAGCCCGAAGACCTTCTGAAGATGCGACTGATCATCTATTGGGGCTTTAATGGTGCTGTCAGCTCGCCACACATGTGGAAGCTGTCCAAGATGGCTAGGGATAGAAATGATGCACCTATCGTGGTCGTTGATCCGCGGAAGAGTAGGAGTGCAGAACAGGCGGACATCTGGATTCAGCCTCGTCCGGGAACAGATGTGGCTCTGGCCTACGGTGTCGCCAGATATCTCATTGTGAACGAGCTCATTGACGGGGCATTCATCAAAGAGTGGACTGTTGGTTTTGATGCCTTTAGAGAGGAGGCCATGACGTGGGAGCCTAAGAGAGTGACGGCGATTTCTGGAGTAAAGGAAGCGGATATCGAAACACTTGCAACGATGTACAGTCAACTGAAGCCCAGTGCTACAATGATAGGTGTGGGCTTTCAAAAGAGCATCCAGGGGGCAGAGTCCGTCAGGGCCGTGTCTTTGCTTCCTGCACTGGTGGGACTGCATCGAGGCTTCTTCTACAGTAACACGAGTGCATTCTCCGTGAATATGTCTTACTTGAGCGGTGCATCTTTCTCGGAGCGCAGGCCCAAGAAGATTAGTCAGGTGGCGCTTGCGGAATCTGTGGAGCGAGGTGATTTCCGATTCGTGTTTATCTACAACATGAATCCGGTCATGTCGATTCCCGGGCAAGAGGCATTGCGTAAAGGTCTGGCACGGGATGATGTGTATGTGGTAGTTCACGAGACCCATTGGACCGAGACCACATCATTTGCGGATATGGTTCTCCCGGCAAGTACCTACTTCGAGAAAGATGATGTGGTCATTCCTTGGGCGCATCGTGATGTCATGATCTCACGAGGGGTCATTCCCCCGCAAGGCGAGAGCAAGAGTGAGGTATGGCTGATGCACGAGTTAGCCCGGAGATTGGGTCGTCATGAGCCATGGCTCTACGAACCTCCTCTGGATGCACTGAAGGTAACCATTGAAACCGCTCTTGAGACTGGTACCTTTGCTGATCTACTCAATGGGGCTATGTTACGACTCAGGTGTCGGACTCTGTCCGAGTACCAGACGCCAAGTGGTAAGATTGAGTTGAGTATAACCAAGGCTGAGGAGAGAGGTCTCACACCCGTTCCGCAACAGATCACACTAGCAGTCCCTGATGACCGGTTCATTCTATTGAGCAGTTCTCTGCCAAAGTACAGTCACACACAATTTCAGGAGGTCTATGGTACCATTCCCTCTGTTATCTACCTCAATCCACGCGATGCACAACGTTTCCACATACAGAACGGTGATCGAGTCAGTGTTTCCAATTCTGGTGGTAAGATTCATCTGAAGTCCATCGTTTCTGACACTGTGCCTGAGGGAGTTCTCTGGACTCCAAGTCTTGGCGCCGGATTGAATGCTGTGCCTCTGAATGCCTTGACATCCGCCGCAACACAGAGCTTGGGTGGAGGATCCACGTTCAATAGCACGATCGTATCATTGGCAAAAGCCTGATTGTTTGAGACTTGCTCTCTGTCTGTGTACGGTTCGTTATGCAATAATTGCTTCTCTCTCGAAGAGTTTCGCTCCAATGATGAGAAATACTATTGTGAACACAAGCAGGTACAACACGTTCCCCATCAGACTTATTGGATTCGCAACGCCTGATAGTACACCATTCAGAAACACGATTGCATGACTGAATGGGATCAGCATGATTACTACGCCAAAGGCACCACCATATTGCAGGATACTACCGGTGAATCCAAGGATACCAATGACCATAGTTGGCACAAGCATCACGAGATTGTTAACGGACTCAGCAGTTGCCTGATCTTTGGCAAGGCAGGAGATGACCACACCGATACCTATCGCGCAGAGCAGCACGAGGAACTGGCAGAAGAATATGAGTGGAAGCGTGGCCGGATTCACAGTATAGAGATTGATGAAGTAGTCTGCAACATCCGGAGGAAGTGGGGCCGCACGAAGAACAATTGAGACGTTGTATATCAGAATCCCAACGATTGTGAAGACGGAATAAATCATCGTCAATAGTAGCCCTGCGGCCAGCTTTGAGGCCAGTATCTTGACCCTACTGATCGGGACCACAAGAAGTGCCTCAAGAGTATGTTTCTCTCTCTCGCCTGCAAAAGACGAACTCACGTAGGGTGCAGGTGCCAAGACGGAGGTGAGCATGACGAGAAATATTGCCAGTTGGTGGCCATATGTCGCCTCTGGTGCCACCGTGTACCAGTTCACTTGCAGATCACGGATGATAATGAACTTGTCAATGATCTGTTTTGCAAAGGCATCAATCCTCTGAGCAGCAGCAGTAGCCCTGAAGTTTCCTGTATTGACCCAGATTACCAGTGTGCTTCTATTGGTCTCCTCTAACTGTTGCGTGAAGTTTGCAGGGATTAACACCCACACCGAGACGGTCTTGTTTGCCACAAGGCCCTCTCCATATGATCGGGTCACGTTGACGAGCGGGTCGATCAGGAGTTCATCTGTATGCGAATGTATCGCATTGTAGAGGGTTGTTCCCCAGATGCCATCATCCTCGAGTGTGATGTATACGGTTTCCGGCTCGGTGGTCGTCTGAGCCACGATAAATGATAGGAACGCTCCCTGAAAGAGCCATGCGAAGAGCGGACTGATAATAAAGCCAAGAAGCAGCCAGCGTGATCGAAGTACTGACTTGACCTCTTTTCTGAAGAGCCAGATCGTCTTCTTATCACGGCGCTTGCGTTTCTTCATGGGCTAATCCTTCTATGGTTCGGTGGTTGTCCACTCACATTACATTTGCATTATTGTAGTTTTGGGAACTAGCTCTCTATTGGTCTTCCAATTCGTAAGGGGATCGATGCCGTCTTATCAAACCTAAACGGTATGTCCGCAGTCACCTCGACAAAGTATTGTGCTTGGATCAGTTGGCTCTGTGGCGTTGTCGGCCATGATATCTCCGTCTTGGCCTCGGCCTGCATCCACGTTTCTGGTGGTATGTCCTCGAGTGCGAAAAAACCAGTGCTCTTGACCGATGAGAAAGTCTCCTCTTCTCCTTCTGGCCGTACTGTTTCCCGGAGGACAATGTCAAATCTCAGTCCTCTGATCTTTGGTCGTCCATTTACTCTATATCGGACAACAACCGGCTCGCCAGGAGTAAGTAAATCACTGTCCATCTGAATAATGATCTCGTTCTCCTCATCGAACGTAATTCTCGACTCGTATGAATAAGGAGCAAGTCTTTGGATGGGCTGCATGATCTTAATTACCTGTGTGGCTCGTGGATCCAAACGCCACGATATCTCTATTTTCCCATTGATGGAATATGATATCATTCCATTAGTTCCGTTATACGATCCGGGAATGCCATCCGGAAGCTGGAACTCGAATGGGAACTTGGTCACTCCCTTACTGATCATCCCTTTTTCCTTGAGGCGAATGGTCTGGTCGATCACTGTCTGCCGCTCGCTGTAGGTTGTTTCATCCTCCCCCGTGCCTTCGGAGACCTCTGCAAATGCTTCGCCATTGAGAGAGACCAATACGCAATTGGCGTTGAAGTTCTTGTCTGTGACCACACTTAATGTTCCGGAGATGGTCTCTCCCGGTAAGTATGCTAGCTTATCAAGAATGATCTCTACCTTCCTCATCTTCTCTCGTGATTTGATTGCCCCCTATGTTATTGAATTTTCGTTCCAAGACAATCGGTTCGAAGAAGTTAACAGGTCGATTGTCAACTTTTCTTGGTATGTCCGCTGATGCCCTGAAGTCGATCTCACGGCAGACGCTCTTCCTGAGCATAATCTCCGGTCTGCTTCTCGCCAACTTGTTCTTAGTGATGTCCAAGCCTGTACCGTTGCTCAGGATGGTTCTCATGTTCCTTCCCTTCTTTCTCATGCTCTTGTTTGCGTTTCTTCATGGCTGGTGGAGCATGAGACGTGGTATTGTGATTCTCCTACTTATTGCAGTGATCATGACCTTCTTTCTAGAGTGGTTGAGTATCAATTTCGGTGTTCCCTTTGGACATTACCATTATACCTCGAAGTTAGGCACACTTGTCCTCGGCGTTCCTTGGGTCATTCCACTTCAATGGTTCAATGTACTTTATCCCTCGTACTATATGGCCTGTATCATCTTCCCGACTGCGGCCATGTCTGACCACAAGAGTAGTGTCACTGGACTTGATCTCAGGACTCCCCTCTTGCGTGCCTTGACAGCAGCAGCTCTAATGGTTGGCTGGGATCTCATCAACGATCCGCTCATGGCCACTGTTGTGGGAATGTGGATCTGGGAAGATCCCACCGAGTTCTTTGGTCTGATGTATGAGGGCATTCCTCTCTCGAATTATATTGGTTGGGCGATTACGGTCTTTGTTGTTGTGATCTTGTTCGAACTTGCGAGGCACTATCTGACTATTCAAGTACATTGGGTTTCGGGCTCCCCCGGCAATCGTTCGAATATCCTTGTCCTCGTTCCCTACGCTTTCAACTATCTCATCCAACTCATCCAGGCTCTTGGTCTTGGGACTATTGTTCTTGTAGTGCCTGTAGGGGCTGTTGCCATCTCCCTCTCAGCAGTGGCTCTTGTAGTGGCAACTGGAGTGGCCTTGTTCGCTTACCTTCGCATGTCCAAATGTGTGTAGTGTTATCTCAGTGATCTCCAGAGGCGGAGATATTCCTCAGTCAGAGCTGTCCATGTGTGTCTGCCTGCAAAGATCTTGCCCGTGTTGGAGATCTTCTGATACAGATGTGGGTTGCTCTTCAATCTTGCGATTTCTCTGGCAACCCCCTCTGCGGTTGTCTGAATAGAGATCGGTCCCCCTGCATCGTTCACTGACCTCAGATATGAGATCCGTAGAGGCGACGTTGCAAGACTGACCACAGGAATTCCCAGTGACATGGCCTCCAATATGGAGAGAAATCCAACAGCCAGACATACCTTTGCACTTCCGGCAATTGACCATGGCTCATGCATCGCACCATGAAATTTGACTGGTAGACCTCTCTCTCTTGCAACCTGCTCCACCTGTGGTCTTAGAGAACCATCCCCGATTACTTCCATGTGCAGATTTAGTCCGTGTCCCTCCCTCAAGATGCGGAGTGCCTCGATGTATTCCATGATCCCTGTATCTCTCTCAATGCGCCCCACATAGACAAGACCCTGTCTATTGTTAGACGGACTCGCAGGGATCTCAACTGCTCCAAGAGTTATCTGTCCACATTCTATTCCATAGCACCGCTCAATAAATTGGCCAACACAGAGAGTCCTCTTCCCCATCAACCTTCGAGCAACTCTACGCAAGAGCAAGAACCGTAATGGGACTGGATCATGCTCGTATCCGTGAAATGTGGCAGCCGTTGATCTTTTCCCTCTGACCGCAAGAATTGGAAGACACCAGACCAGAAGAGGAACTGTATCATGGATGTGAATGATGTCGACACCCTTCCATAGGTGTCGATTTCTTATTATCCACGACATTGCCCGAGGCGGTGATCGGGCATGAGTGTATGGAATCCTGTGTATCTCGATCCCCTCAACCTTCTCTATGTCGGCAAGCCCCTTCTCATGTGCACCGGTGATTACCCGTACGCTCCAACTTCTCCTAGTGAGTTCCTGAGCCAATCGGAACACATGTTTCTCAACACCTCCAATTGCTGGCCAGAATCGCTCAACTACCATTGTGATACTCTTTTGTCGGGGCAATTGGTGGCATCTCCATCTATTCGACAATGCATATGCGCTGTTAAATATCCACATCCAGCAAGAGATTGGGATCTATCTCGTTGATCATTATATTCATGGTCTCTACGATCTTACTTACTGCCTTTCGAAGCCGTTGTACTTCCGCTCTTAGCAGTCTGACCTCTTGTTCGATGCTCATTTCTCGATTACTCGCCATTCCTCTTCACCATTCCTATACTTGTTAAAATGCTTGAGGCCTTAAGTGATTGGTGCGTTTCTTTTATCTCAGGCTGTCAAGCCATTGATTCACCTCATCCTCTGGGACCATCCACGACTGTGTGTCCGGGTTCCAAGAATACTCTGGAATCTCCCATCCGCCGTAGATATTGTCTCCCAAAAATGCAAATGAGAACGCATGACTTTTTGGTTCAAGTGCCTTAAGAAGTTCTACGCTTCCGCCTTCCGGGAGATTTGTGGTCATTATAATCCGTGACGCTCTATCTATGGAGATAATAGTACGAGGTAGCTTTGGCCCCAATCTCAAGAGGATCTTTTTCATCTCCGGATCTCTTGTTTCGATCATTGCCCCTTCTCTCAAGCCGATGTGCAATAATTGAATATATTTCACGATGAACTTGTGCTCTCTGAGATTCTTGAGTCGCGCGGCTATGATATTTTGGCTTCCGCCCACCTCATCTCTGATCGCCTTATAGCTTGTGATCCCTCTCTTTATAGTGGTGAGAATCTTCATGTTTAACTCATCAATTCGCATGTTTCTATGGCCATATGGTATGAGAACCATCTCTTCCTCTTGTTCCTCGCACTTAGGCTGTCTTTCGCACCACAGACCCAAGGCCGACCAAGGTATACGCCATCCCTCTCCATTTGGTTGATAGTACCTCAATGAGGTAGACGCTCCTGACCGTACAATCTCTGATATGGTGACTTTGATCTCCCATTGTTTTGCCAGTCTCTCAAATCTGTATAGCCATCTTGATATTTGCCGTGTTTCAGGGATGCAGAAGAGCGCAAGATAATCCCAATCCCCTGCTAACACTGGACGGTAGCCATATAGAAACGGTGATCTCTCAATCAGATGAAGTGCATCGTTCTTGCTATACCGGCTTTTTAAAAGAATATTATACATTCTAATGGCAATCTTTGAGAACGGTACATGGTCAAATTCCAATAATACTAGTTTTTCTCTCATGAGGTTGACCCGTTGAGAAAAATAACTGGGTGTGACTCCTGTAAGATTGGCTAAATCCCTGATACTCTTATCAGGATTGTCTAGTAAGGCCTGCAAAACGCGTTTGTCAGTTTCTGTTAGTTCCTGAATGAGCCTTCGATATCTACGGATCATTAATTTTGCATAATCAGTGAGTAAGATCTCAGAGCCATTTCTGACATAGAGAACGATCTCTCTAATAATTCTCTTGATCGTATCGGCTCCACCTACCTGAAATATTGACATGTACAAATTTGCAGGGTTGTAGATAATATTCGGGGTGACCTTCTGGTGCGGCGATATCTGTTGCCAAGTTTCTCTCCACGTCTTGGTATCTTGTTCTGAGGTCAGTCGAGTGCTTGCAAGCGCCATTCCAAAATCATTGATCGCTTCTGAGCATAGGGTTTCTTGTTTCAGTGCCCATACAACATTTATCCAGACCGCGACTGCCTCCTGTGGAAGATCTCTCTCTATCAGAATTTTTAGTGCAGTACTGAGCGAGTTGCGACCCAAGTCTTCTAGGGTCTGAGCCATATCTGTGACTGTCTGGTTTATTGAGAGTGGGTTTGGATCAATCCCTATTTCCTCCTTGAGTATCTTGCCACCGTGCTTCCACAGATACTGAAGTGAGGCCATGAGATATCACGGTCCACGATTGCGCGCTCGTATTTTCCGTTTATTCTTTTCTAATGTTCTCTTTACATATTTGAGTTCAAGGGCCATTTCTCCTAAGTGCGTGAGTTCTATAGCCTTTCGTCTGCCATGTTGGTGGCATTTCACGTATCTTGCTTTTTCCAAATCTCTAATGTGTTTGGAAATTGAGTCGGCACCAAGTTCGGTACGACTGCCCAGCTCTGTTTGTGAGTCAACTTTGCCACCTCTGTCCTTGAGACTCTGAAGAATCATCTTTTTGGGGGAAGTCAACATGGATATGGGCATCGGCCGAAGCATTATCGCCTCCCCAATATCATCTCCCTCCGAACAGCGTCCTACGAGATAGATCGGTGCATCAATGATCATGGCCGCCATGTATACTGTGGCAGTCATAATTCGCGTTCCACATGAGCCATTAAATTCAATCTCTGAGAAGAGGCCCGTTTCCAACTGCTCCACGATTGCCTCGAGTGTTTTTGCAAGGATGTTCTCATAGTTCCACGGATCTATAATGATTGTTTCACACTCGATGCCTTTTGAACTAAACATGGTACAGATGCTCTTACCTATCTCAATGCTCTCCTCAGAACATACAAGAATGACATGGTCCGCACCTTTGTTCATGACCACGAATTCAACTCGTTTTCTGTAATCGATGCCAACCGTGGCAATGTGTAATTTCATACGACATCCCTAAAAAAAAAGAGTCAATCCGGCTCTAATACTTTCCCTTAATATTTCAAATTGAATTTCTATAGGCAACTTTGATGAATGGGGTTCATGTTTCGGTGAGGGCGGAAATTATTAATTTAAAGTGCAAGTTTTAATTTTAAATTCAATTTGATACTTACTGTTTTTTATTATTATATTGGGCATTGTTAATCATGAAGCGCCCTAACAATGATCCAAAGGGTCCCGATTGGCCGTGGTAATAACCACCTAGGTCGGGACTAGATAGAGGCCTAGCCTCTTCAGTTCAGTAGGCTCGGGTCGGTCCTGTGCGAGCGTGTTCCGACCCGAGGTTTCTTTTTTTTGTGATTAATCTGGTATCGTACCATGACACACATGATAGTAAGGGCATTCTGAAAGACAGAATGTAGCAATGCCGGGATCTTCTCTCTGACGGATGATGTGCAATGCCTTATTACGGATGTCGATAAATTCACGCCGGCTCAAGTCGCCGATGTTGAAGGTTTCATATTTGATTTTAAAATCCTCTGTTCCATTAAACTTGGCATAGACAATGCATCCTATATCAATAGGACAGTCATAGAGTTTCTCTGCAAAGATTGCGCTTGCGACTGTTGCAAGTCTATGGTATAGTCGTTTCTTGCCCATGCGGAGATTAATGACGGCATGCTCAGGCATCCAGATGTATGAGCTAAACGACTCGGTTAGTCCCATCTGGATTCCTGCAAAATGATCTGATATGATAATTGGGAGTGCTGCATTTACTAGCGCATCTGCACCAACCTGTGGTTGCTCTTCCAACACATTGTCAATTGCCGATTCTATCTGGTCTGTGATCTTGTTCCATACCGCTCTTATCCAATCAAGTCGTGTGTCGAGACTCTCTTCCTCGTTCCAGTCATACGACTTGAGAGAGTCAATTATTTCATTGTAATATAAATCGAGACGATCTTTCAGCTCTATGCCCTTCATCGCGCCTCTATTGTAAAGTTCTCTCTTTGCATATTCATATGCTCTTGTTATGACCTCATTAACGACAAAATTGTCATATTCATTACCAGTGATTGTCGGTTCGATTCCCATTACATGTCTGATGAATATGTTTCGCATAGTTTCGCAGTATCGTTCTGAGATATCAGAAACTGGAATTGTTATTGGATCTGATGTCCGAAGAGGGTAGACCCTCCATGCCCCTCCTCTGAGTCGTTCATCCACTCTGGATACGCTATTAGTTCCCTCAAGACGGCGTCGTTGTAATTTATGTTTGAACTGGGAGGACAATAGGAACACCAAGATTCCCTCATCTCTATGATCTTATTCAAGCTCTGATATTTAGCAGCACAATAATGGCATGATTATAATGGCATGATTATAATGCTCTTACAGCCAATATGTTGTCCATTATGATATTATAAACCGATGACTCTGGCTCTGGAACCTCGATTTTTGCTGTTACTGCCTGTTTCGAAACTACTGTGTTTCAGTAGTCAGTAATGAGTTGTCACAATAGCCTGTTATTTTGTAGAATGTCATACTTCTCTACTGATGCGTATTGATCCACTCTTCAATTCTGCGACTGTTGTTCTCCCATCTCTGTTGATCTTCGTCCCACTCCTCTACAGGAATGACAAACTGTTTCACTGTTCGAGTTCGAATGGTGAAGGTATTAATATCCGGTAACACCTCATTGAGCGCCTCAAGGACACCAAGTGTGCCTCCTTGAGGTAACTGCAATCTCATCTCCATCCCCCCTTTTAGCCATCGGCGGACCCCAACTTTTGGTAGTGTCTGTGACCATGCCGTAATTGAATCCGCCACCTTCGGATCTTCTGTAAGAATTGCCACACATTCATTCAGTCCGATTCGAAATAGCTCAACTGCATTTGAGATAATCCCCTCATCTCTAAGCAGTTTGTATGAAGTGGCGACCTTGGCTTGGCCAACGCGAAGGGCCTGACGAATGTCTGTGATTCGTGTCGCTCCTTCTAGGACACTCTGAAGCACCTGTAGATCGAAACGGGTCAAGTATTTGCTTGTGGGAGTCATGTCCGCCTCTATTTTGGGCATTACTGTTGCAAGTGACTCGTGATAAATACGGTTAAACTCAATTTCGGCAATATCCCATGGGATTCTCCAGATTCCCTCATCCACATCATAGAACTTGAGCTTCTCACTATGTCCCAAGGCAATATGCTCGTGAAGACGTGTTTCTCCAAGACTTGATAGATCCTCAACTAGTAGCTTTATGGCTTGGACGCTTGTCCGCGTATCTGGTGCACGGAGGGACGCTATGAGGCACCGCCTGCTTAGTGAACATTCTTCTATCTTGTAGGTGAATGGGAATTCACTGAGCATATCTACCACTGGTCTAAGATGGTCCCTCTCGTTGACTGTATTGATTACAGTAAATTCACGAATACCTATGATATGTGGGTTCAATGTCGTATACCGCTGTAGCACCTCAATCTCTTCAAGTTCCTTGATCTTCTTTGACACCCATTGTATCGACTTGTTCAATTCATCCGCAATTTTGCTATAGGGGGATGGGGGGGACTTTACAATTCGGCGAAGGAGTGATACCTCATCAGCATCTAAGCACGGAGTGCACCTCTCACTTATCCTATGCACAATTCTGCGATACTCGTCCAGTCCAATTGTGATCCCACACTCTGCTGCTTCTATGACCTCCACAAGAATTCTCCAAAAGCAGTGAAATTGCCAGTCTTCATGACCTGCTCCCCCTCTAGGGGTACTAAACTTCATCTCGAACATCGAGGTGCCGACCTTCTCACGCCACTGTTCGCGTTTCGTTCCCCTCTGGAAGTATATTGCGACGCTGTTGCCAATCATCTTTTGAACATGCGGTGTGATTCTCTTCGGCAGAGTGGCCATCATATACTCTCGAATAATGACTCCTTGTAAGATGAACTCTTCAGTGATTGCTTCCTTGTTGAGATACAGAATCTCGCCGTCTAGAGATCCACCTATCCTTTCCGTTCCCTCTCGAATCACAACTTGTCTGGGTGGGTCGATCTTACCGCGATCTAAGATAGTGTCCACTGCTCGATCTGTTTCCGCCCAAATTCTACTGACTACTGATCGCAGATGTTCTGTGGAATAGTCTGTTTTCATCGGTGTTCTCATTCAATAATCATAGATTGGTATCGTTTATGTTAATTGGCTGCTATCAAGATGGTGATGGCTTCCTAGTAGGGGCCGCACCACTCAATTCCACATTTGTCTTAGGCTGGTCCATTCTTGATCACGGTATTGTATTCGTTATGAAAAGGGGTCTCCCCCGAGACTCCTCGTAAACTCATGCCGAACTGCGATGAATCTGATAAACCTATAATTTCTCAGATATATAATAGAGGCTCTCTCTAAAAATATGGGTTGGAAAGTGTAAATGTGCCGTGTTTTTTGATACTTATCGCAACTGCTCATTCATTGCGGGTAACGCATTTACACTAATTATACTGACTTCGTGGAATCACATACCGTCTTAATACTGATGAATCGTATATCTATGTACTAAGACGTTTATTGGTATGAAATTCCTGCTTTACCAACGGCTCTGAACTCAAACCCGTTTGCTTCGATTTCCTCTTGGTCAAACACATTACGTCCATCAACGATAATCGGGGTTCGCATAATCTCTTTTAGACGAGCAAGATTAAGGTCAAAGTATTCCTTGTGCTTGGTCACTAGAATGAGGCAGTCCGAGCCCTCGGCAGCCTTGTAAACATCACGTTCAATCTCGTGTTTCGTGAATTTCCAGTCCCTGACATAAGGGTCATGAAGTTTGAGTGTTGCACCCTTACTCTGGAGAGTTGCAATTACTGTGGCAGCTGGAGTATTTCTTGTATCATCTGAATTCTCAAGATATGCGAGACCTAAAACGGTCACGACAGAATCCTGAACATCCACGCCTTTCAAAATCATTGCATTTTCAGCAAGAGTGGCCACATGAACTGGCATATGATTATTTACTCTGCGAGCAAGTGAGATGAATTCGGGTTCGATCTTCCATGAACCGTATTCATAGAGACCATATCTAAGAAGCCACGGATCCTTTGGTAGGCAGTGACCACCAACTCCCGCACCGGGGATGTGCATGTGTCTGTCATGTCGCGCATTGATGAGTTTGATAATTTCGTAAATGTTGACGCCCAAGCTCTCGCAGACCAGAGCCATCTCGTTGGAGAATGCAATATTCACATCACGGTACGCGTTTTCAATCGTCTTTGCGAGCTCAGCAGACAATGTATCGGTAGTGTAAATCTTCTCCTTCACAATCTTGGAGTATAGTTCAACTGCTCGTTCTGTTGCCCTTGGTGTTATACCACCGACCACTCGTGGCATGTGTACAATGTACTCCAAAAGCCTTCCAGGCATGACTCTTTCGTAGGAGAATGCTACATCAAAGTCCTCTCCGCCCTTCATTCCTGATTCTTTCTCAATGATCTTTTTGACAACGTTCTCGGTAGTGCCCGGTGCAACGGTGGACTCGACAATGACCAATGTTCCCTTCTTTATTCTCTTGCCGATATTCTCACTGACCTCGCGCAGGCTCCGATATTGTGGCATATTCATCGAGTCGGTTGGCGTTTGAACATCAATGAGGATAATGTCCGCATCCTTCAGGACCTCTATATCATCTGTCGCTCTAAATGTGTTCTTCTTCACAACCCGTGCGATTAATTCATCAAGACCCGGTTCATCACCCTCAAAAGGTGACTTGCCACTGTTTAGAACATCAATCTTCCAGCCTGACCTCTTAGATCTTCTCTGCAGTCCAGTGACATCAAATCCATCAACGTCCGCCAACAATGCAGCAGCTGGAATTCCAACATAACCCATTCCTATTACGACAATTTTGGTGGTCATTATATACGCCTCGGGGAGCAACTTTGAAACTCGCAATTTTCAATATGTAAAAAAGTTACGCATTGTTGCTTATTTTGAATGGGCCTCTTTCGAAGTGGGCATTATGCTAGGCGTGAACTGGAGTGTCATCTCTCAGATGGTTCCAGTCAGTTCTACATTTACTTGTAATGCATTAAACTACATTTCAGTCCTCTCGGAGCTGTGTGAAAAGTCCATAGACATAAATCGTTCAAATCAGAATGAATCCCGGAAGTATCGGATTCGGAGGCAAAATGGTGTTAATACTTTTCATAATCGCCTGTCGTATAGACTTTTCACACAGAGTCAGTCCTCTCCGAAAATTTATGTGTTATACTTAGTCATGGCTGTAAACTGGATTAATGAATGCTTCAAAGTGCATAGTCTCATATCTTCTCTATTCCCTCTCCGGTGACAAGTCCAGTGAAAACCTCTTCTAGGTTGGCAGCCTTGAATTTTTCTTCAAGCTCATCGGGTCTACCGACTGCTACGAGATGCCCCTCATTCAAGATTCCCACTCTATCACACAGCTCTGAAACCTCGTGCAGGTCATGAGTTGTCAGAACGATTGTCCGGTTCTCCTCCTCGCTCAGACGCTTGAGCATATTCCTGACAACTCGTGCTCCCAATGTGTCCACTCCTGTTGTGGGTTCGTCTAGAAATACCAGCTCAGGTTCGATGATCAGGGCTCGTGCCACAAGGACCTTGCGTTTCATTCCCCCACTGAACCCCTTCACTTGATAGTCTTGTTTCTTTTTAAGCCCAATGATCTCAAGAAGTCTATCCGCCCGCCGATTGAGTTCCTCGTCTGGGATACCGTACATTCCCCCGTAGTAGATCAGATTCTCTCGTGCAGTAAGTCGTTCATAGATCCCCGCCTCTTGCGGCAGGAGGGCGACCCGTGTACGAACATAGTCGATATCTGTTGTGATATCTCGCCCAAGAACGTATGCTTTTCCCGCAGTAGGTGTGAGCAGTCCCACAAGAATTCTGATGAGCGTAGTCTTGCCAGCACCATTTGGTCCAAGGAGTCCGAAGACCTCACCGCGTTGAACTTCAAGATTGACCTCTCTGAGAGCTGTGACCTCGTGTTTTCTTCCCTTCTCGAAAATCTTAGTGAGACCCTCTGTCTTGATGACCGTATCAGGCATTCATTCTTCACTCCTCAATATGTTCGACCTTGGGGAACTGTGGTTCTCCCTTGATATTCACGCGGATAAACTCATAGGCGCTCTTGATATTATCGGCTTCACCTTCGACAAGTAATGTGACGGATCCCTCGGCACCATTCACGCCTCCAGCGGCTATTGGAACCGCGCTGACATCAAAAAGTGTGGCCAGTGCATCGATCTCGGTGAAGGTGGTTCCCTCGTGGAGTGCAATTGCTCCCACAGGCTCCCCGATTGAATAGTCCCAGTCGTACATTCCTATTCTGCCGCAGAATTCGTCGTAGCTTACAGGGATGAATTTTTCCAGACCAACTGGCATGATCAAGTGAACGCCTTTCGCGGCGACTGCGCCCATGAAGGTGCCCACTGTTCCACCAGTAGTGCTTGCAAGTAAAACGATTGGCAGGCCATCGATGTCAACAGCATTCACGCTCTTGATGATCACATCTTTTGGACCTAGCTTGTCAAGCACATCTCTCACCTTTTTCTTTTTGAGAAATTTGCCTTTGTAGAAGATCGCATCGTAGGCTCTTGCTTCTTCTCTTGTGACGGTAAGTCCAAAGGGAATGGTGAGCCCTGCAATATGTCGTGTCTTATCGTACTCCCCAAGAATCTCCTCAACAAGATATGCAGAAGTTGTTCCCAGCGTGATACAGAGGTAGCCCTCTTTGAGGGCCCGCTGGACGATCTCATGCCTATGGAGGGCCTTGGCAATCAGACGTTTTCCCTCAGATGGTGTGAGTGTCACAAGCAGGTTCGTCATGGTTCTCGCCACACTTTTACCGGATGTCAGATCGATGTTTTAGCACCCTCTGCATAACTTTCTCTCACGAGACCGTTCGGGTATGCTGAATAATACTCTCGATGTATTTCTTGTCGATTGTACGCAGCGGATTTGCGTTTGGGCTCCTGTAAATGGACTCTTGTTAGAGTTTAAAGATACCTCACTTGAATGAATACTGTTTCCGCAATATACTATCAGGACTACTCATGAGTAAGACTAACATGTAGCAAATTCCTATCTGTGGGTATGATGATCAGTTGAGTAAACAAAAAAGGACAAGTGGTCATCCCAAAAGAGATTCGCAGGATCCTGGGAATAGATGCAGGGGACACAGTCGTCTTCAGAGTAGATGGCACATGAGTTCTTTTGGAAAAACGCAAAGAACGAATGAAGGACATTCTGAAGGCCGGAAAGCCTGTGATACTGAGTACGAGCTTTGAGAGATTAATTCGAAACGAATGGCATTAAAGTACGTATGAATGAATAGTTAGATACTGTCTTGATGCAGATAAGGTTCATTTCTGTGAAGATTTGAGATTCTAATTTTGTGTATTCTGAACGCATACGCAATGATAATTTCATGGATTCTAATGATTAGGTCACTCCGCCCTTTGGACGAGATTGTAATATGTGTGATCGGTGTAGGATTCTTTTTTAATCACTAGGTGAGAAGCCGTTGGTTGTAAGTTAGACAATAGGTCCATTGTCCGTCCTGCATCGCACTGGGCATGATGTGCGTAGGTTGTTCACGATATGTTGCGCCAGTCTTAGTTGATCCCTACTCACATCTCCTGATATCCGTTCTTGTTGTTTTAATTGGCATATGGCAAAACTATTATCTCAAAATAGTGCACCAATATTAACACTCATGTTAATTATGGTGCATAAAAATGAGAAATACTCTCTTGGATGAATTGGCGAGAAAACAAATTTTTACGATTGAGGAGGGCGCAAAAATTAGTGGTATGGATCCATCCTCTTTGAGGGTCTTGTTATCTCGATTGGAACGGAGAGGGTGGATTGAAAGAATCGAAAAAGGAAAATATATGATCATTCCGTTAGGTGCGAAAAAAGGATCGTATACTCTAAACGAATTTGTAATTGGATCCATTCTCATAAAGCCATCAGCAATAGCTTATTGGTCGGCACTTAATTTTCACGGATTGACTGAGCAGATTCCTACTACAGTATTTGTTCAGACAACTTCTCGAAAGAAAAAGACAACACTAAAAATTTTTAATGTCACCTACAAATTTGTGCGCCTCAAAGAAACAAAATTCTTTGGGTTGGAAACAAAATGGGTTGATAGGTTCCAAATCAATATCACGAACAAGGCAAAAACAATTGTCGATTGTCTTGATAAACCCAAATACTGTGGGGGAGTTATCGAAATCGCAAAGGCATTAACTAATGACACACTAGACTTCGATCTCATATCCACATACGCAACCCAAATTGGAAACTCAGGGGTCATAAGGCGACTCGGGTTTTTGTGTGACACATTAGGTATTCATATCGAATTACCTGAGATTAAGGTGCGGAATTACCTTCTTCTTGATCCCACATTACCTTCTATTCCAAAGGTGAACTCTAAATGGAAATTGATCGTCAATCTTGATATTGGTGAACTGGAATGATTTTAGAATCAGATTTACAGGAGTTTGCACGTAAAAATGGTGTTCCTTTATCGACTGTAGAACGGGATTATGCCCAGAATTGGCTTTTAGCCGCTCTTGTAAATCCAGATATGCTTCTAAAAGGTGGGACTGGCATTCGGAAAGTGTATGTGTCTGACTACAGATTTTCTGATGATTTGGACTTTACACTACTTGAAGAAGTAAATTGTGATAATCTCCAACAACTAATCACTGATGCTGTTGAACAGGCGTCTGAATCGAGTGGGATTTCTTTTGAGCCATCCATCAGGTTTCGCGTGGTCAAGACTGGTTATGAGGGTCGAGTCTACTTTAAAATCAGTCCTCGTTCTGGCTATTCGCTGAAGATAAAAATTGATATTACAAAAGATGAGAACGAATCGGTGCTTCTTCCAGCCGAGCGAAGACGGATTATTCATCCTTATCCTGATAACTTGGCCTCCGACGTACTAGTCTATTCATTTAGAGAAATCTTCGCGGAGAAAATCCGATCTTTATTTGAACGGACGCGACCTCGTGATTTATATGATGTCTGGCAACTGTCACAGCTTCATCTAAAGGTTATTGACATTCTCCTAACAAAATTTGAGGCAAAACAAGTTGTTCCAGATCTTAATTTTTTGTTAGACAAAGAGGAGAGTTTTTCCTCCGCTTGGGAACAATCACTTACTCATCAGCTGACTAATTTGCCAAACCCCCATACAGTTTTTGACGCGGTATTTTCATACCTTTCCAATCTTCTGTAGACCTTTTTAACCGTTGATTGCTATCGCCTGTACCTCTCTTGAAACCTGACCTCAACATCAACCGACATGACTGTGGAACTCAGTAATTGCTTGAGTGACGATCTCACGTGAGACCGTCCTGATATTTTCGTAATAGTTCTCGATGTTGAGATTTCTATCTCTTAGAGGTTCGTTTAGTTCAGGATGTGCCAGTGCCGCTGCAAAGAGATGAATCCCCTTTTCACGTGCACTCTCACTCACCTCTCTAAGGATCCTATGTGCTACTGGGCGTTCCAGTCCTATCTTTGTGAGTAGGGTGACAAGATATTCACTCAGAATTGCGCCATGTGTGAGGTCGAGGTTCCTCTGTACTGCCTCTGCGTCGATCTCTAGACCATCAATGACCCGGGTGGTCTCTCGTACGAGGTAATCTGCGAGAATGAACGCCTGTGGGATTACAAATCTCTCAGTAGACGAATGAGAAATGTCCCTCTCTTCCCAGCTCACTACGTTCTCTAGAGCGGGGCCTACAAGGCTTCTGATGAGTCTGGCGAGACCGCAGATCTTCTCACAGGTCACTGGATTCCTCTTATGTGGCATTGCCGAAGAACCGACCTGTTTTCCCCGGGCGAACGGTTCAAAGGTCTCTGCGATCTCGGTCCTCTGAAGTGATCGAAGGTCGGTGGCAATCTTATCCAGTGTCGAAGCAAGGTTGGCCAGTGCCAGTACGGCCTCTGCGTGGCGGTCTCGTTGAGTGATCTGTGTGGTCGCAATCGGCACCTTGAGACCCAACCGTGTGAGGACTCTCTTCTGCATCTCTAGTCCGTCTGGTCCAAGTGCTGCATGGCTTCCTGTTGCCCCTGCAATCTTGCCCACAACCGTTCGCTCTCTTGCATCAATGATCCGTTCTTGGTGTCTGCGTATCTCATCCAGCCAGACCGCAAACCTGAGTCCGTAAGTGATGGGAACTGCATGCTGACCGTGTGATCGGCCTACCGCAATAAGGTCAACGGTCTCTTCTGCGCGTCTGGCAAGTACTTCTCCCAACGCATCAATCTGTGGGATCAGCACATCAAAGGCAGCCTTTAACTGTAGTCCGAGGGCCGTATCTTTTACGTCATTGCTTGTCAGTCCAAAATGTACCCATCTTGCTCCGGGACCCTTGCATTTTTCCGCGATCGCTTCAAAGAGGGCTGCTATATCGTGCCGGGTCTCTGCCTCGATCTCCATGGTCCGCTCTAGTGTGACACGCTCTGGTGTTGCCGTCTGTTGAATGTCCTCTGCAGCCTGTCGAGGGATCATCCCGAGCTCGGCCTGTACCTGTGCAACTGTGGCCTCGATCTTCAACCAGAGGGAGTGTCGAAATTCCTCCTCAAAGATTGCAATCATGTCCGGATGACCATAACGACCATAATCAATCGGGTTGACCGGCATTGTTTCTACCTCATCCTGTGCCCCGCCGTCCTACACTGATATGGTTTGCCGTTTCCGCCTTGGAAACTCATCAATCTCCTAGAATGTGAAATCTGCTTGCTTTCTACTTACGAAGGTTATTTCAGAGGCGAGTAACTTATGCAACAGTTGAGCCAAGAATGAAGATCACTGAATTAGGATCTGAGGGTCTTACTGAGATATTGGAACGCTCCCTGCAGATCGAACATTCCAGAGTAGGATATGTTATCCCACAAGAGCAACATCCTCAGGTGGTTGGTTCTCTCATGTACGGAACAAATACATGGGATCAGACAATTCCTCCTACTGTGGCTGGGCGGATGGGAAGTGGTCACGTACCTCTTCATCTGAGCGACCTGTCACGTATGTCCTTGGTGGATTTACTTGCGGAATTTGAGGTCCTCAGCTCTACTGTAGATGTTGTCCTTGCTTCATATGTCGATACGGAGACCTTTGGTGGGGGACCACGCCTTATCTCCGCCTTGGCCGAACGATCTCCTGTTCCCTTCTTGGGGCTTCGTGACGAGATCTATGCGCATACCTCCGCATTGGCTCATCTCTCTCTCATCCATGAAAAACTGGGATCTCTTGTTGACAAGCGAATTGCGATATGTTGGACCTACGGGACTGATTTTGCACTGCCAAGCACGGTACATAGTGTCCTCCTATTGGGTGCTCTTCTTGGTGCCCAAGTCCAAGTTATTAGCCCCCCCGAGTTTCAACCACTAAGACGTATAGTGCGTCAAGCCTCTGATCTCTCAAATCAATCCGTCGAGCTGGAGACTCCTGACAAACTCGTGCAGATCAAGGCTGATGCAATTATTGCATTGAACTGGAGCTCTCTGGAGGCACTCACTAATCCTGATCGATTACGCAATCTTGCCTTTGGCTACCGAGATTGGTATCTCAGCAAATCTTCATTTGCCGAGGACAGCCTCTTTCTTACAGAACCCCCCATTTCAACTGAAGTTTCAATCTCTCCAGATATGGTTGAGTCCCCCACCAATCTGACATCTGGGTGGTTATCACGACAAGTGGCCGTGACGATATCTCTACTGACCACATTACTAAATGATTCGCAAAACACCTCATTGTATTAATTATCTCGTTTACGCTGAACCTATGCATCAAGAAATCCTTGTTTTTTATATACTCGCAATTTTGATAGCCGTTCTCTAATAATTTTGCGAGTTGGCCGTTGTTCTTTTTCTTTGTCTTTTTCATGGGCGTAACAAGCACAGCAAGATCCATTTGATATTACTTAACAGAGTCGAAACGATACCAAGATTTTTTAATCAAATGAAGCGGACAAGGTTGGAGTGATTGGATTGGGAAGGATGCATTATATGATTAAATTATCCTATATCCGATATATCGGGGTGGGTGTTATTGCATCCGTTATCTCTTATCTCTCATTGATTAACTCAAATATTGAGGTGTTTTGGAGGTGGTATTTTCAATATGCGCCAAATCGTTACCGAATCTTCCAGCAAATGTTTCTGCAATTGGATGGATACGTGTTTTCAATTGGCATCTGGAATATTATTTTGTGGGGGATCTCAGCAGCACTGTTAGTTGCCTTGATAGAGCCTAATCGGCGAGAGGCTGTGGCATTGGGCATCTTAATGGTAATGATGTCCCTGCAGCTCTTAATCATCTCGGCACCGGGGTACGTGATCTTATATTTAATACTAAAATTCAGGGATCACAAGTATTCACTCTATTTGTTACCTCTGTTAGCTGTCATAAAAGAATACTTGCTCTACACCGCAGTCATTGCGCTTTTATTATTACATTCCCCGAACCGTCGTTACTCACTTGGAAAAATTGTAATATGCTCCATCTTATCCGCCTGTGCCTACGCGATAGATGTATTCATTATGGGCGTCACAAATGCTGCACCAGGCGGAGCCCCATTGATAACTACCTTCTACGTCATAGGCACTCTGCAAACAACTTGGTTGAAGACTGCCATTCTGTTGATTAGTATCAATCTCATAGCGTTTTTACCGGTGATTAGTCAACGGAAAGAAATTCTCATGCTTATGTTGCTTGTTGCACCAATTTTTATATTTGGCTTCTTTTGGGAAGCACAACTCTGGCTTCCTGCAATGATGATAATTATATGTTATAATCGCATCAATGAAACTTCAATAAACTGTTGCACTACCTGTGTAGTGTGACTTGTAGTAACTTTGCCATACGTTATAGATAAAACGATGTAGATCTCCACTTTCCAAGAATCAAAGTAGGAACCTTCCTCTTCCTTTTGTTATGTGGATATATCCTCGAACATCATTGCTCCATTTCATTGGCCATGATGCGTATTTTGTGGCTCACAATCGTTCGGTTCATTTTCATTTGAATGCAAGCCAAACCTTTTTGGGGCGGCAGCCTCTGAGTCTATTTGATGATCGCTGTTGCCATGATATCGCCATTACCTCCCCAAAAAACAGGGGAATCAGAATACAGTGCGTCGTTAATTACAGAGCTTGTGCTACGACAAGTTCATGTCTTGGCGATAGCTGGACCTGAGGCTCATCAACTTGATTGCAAAGGTGTCACAACATTTCCGATTTGGAATGGCCGGCAGCTGACCTATCCCCTGAGAATTGCCAGTTTTCTCAGACGCCACCGTCCTCATATCTTGCATGTTCAGTTCGGTCCTGATGGTGCAGTCTATGGTGGCTTGTGGGGCGAGATCATGCTCATTCTTCTCATCATTGCTCGGCTTATGGGAATCAAGACTACCGTCACCCTTCATAGTACTTGGATGCCTGAGCAGGTGACTCAGCGAGTACGCACATATCCACGGCTCGGTCGTCTTGCGATATTTGGTGCTGCGTTCTTCAGGCTCTATATGAAATTACTCAACTGGGGAACACATACGATTCAGCTTTCAACAGCCAAAATAGGGTCAACGTTACGAAAGCGCTTTCTGGATGAATATGGCATCAGCGAAGAGAAAGTCCTAGAGATTCCACATCCCTGTAAACGGATAGACCGGAGAATCAAACCTGCCGATGCACGAAGGCAACTTGGCCTCGAGGGGCGTGACCCGCTATTGATCTTCGGTTTCATTCGAA
Source organism: Candidatus Thorarchaeota archaeon (assembly GCA_021498125.1). Taxonomy (NCBI): domain Archaea; kingdom Promethearchaeati; phylum Candidatus Thorarchaeota; species Candidatus Thorarchaeota archaeon. The sequence goes on from JAIZWL010000003.1 coordinate 235,916, forward strand.
GGGGGAAAGGGATTGATATTGCGCTTCGAGCTATGACCGAGATTGTGCAGAGGCATCCCTCCAGTCTGCTTCTGGTAGCAGGCTCTCCATTAGGCGAGGACGGGGCGGCCTACCTGAGAGAAGTCCAGCGCCTCACGCAGGAGCTGGGACTCGATAAGGCCGTTCGGTTTGATACGGAGTTCATTCCATCAGAACGAGTTCCTCTCTATTTTGCAGCATCTCGTATCATCCTACTCCCATACGATGAGAGTGTTGGTGCAAGTGGTCCCGCTCACAACTATGCGGGTTATGGTGTTCCCATTGTCGCGGCGGATGTTGGTTTCCATATGCGCGAGGCTCTAGGTGGTAACATTGTCCTCTTCAAGAACCGTGATTCTGCGGATCTTGCCATCAAGGTCTCAGATCTCCTTGGCGACCCGGAGCGCTGTTTGAAGATCGGTACTGCTCTTCGTGCCTATAGTCTGGGTGAGGGCTGGTCTGTTGCAGCGGAGCGGACTCTGGAGAACTATCGTGTCACGCTTGGTAAGTGATGGTTTCATCAGAGGCTCAGTCTTCATAGTTCTTTTAACACGAGATGCCGATAGTATTCACAATATGTGGCGTTATCTGCGACCTGATGCTTCTGCAATATGGCACGACTCAGAGATCATACGTCGGTTGAGTCGATACAAGGGAATCATCGATGGTACGCGGTGGCCCAAATATCAACTTGCTAAAGATATCAAGTGCCCGATAGGTCTAGACCTGTCTACTGATGAATTATGGTCCATGCATACCAAGCTCTCCGCCGAGTTCAGAGACTATGTTCTCTCTGTGGACCAAGGTGATGAGCGCAGAAAGTGCGATGATGACTCCACCCCTAGCTTCTTAGATCTCAAGGTCGAGCTTGCTAATCGTATGCTCAGGTCCTGCTATTTCTGTGAGCGAAACTGCGGTGTGGATCGTTCTCGGGGTGAGATGGGCTGGTGTCGTCTTGGTTCCGAGTCCAGAGTGGCATCGGCATTTCTTCATACAGGGGAGGAGGCGCCCCTCGTTCCCAGTGGCACGATCTTCTTTGCCTCTTGTTGCTTTGGTTGTGTCTTCTGTCAGAATGATGATATCTCAACAAATCCTTACGCTGGGCGGGTTGTATCCCCATCGGAACTGGCACGACTTGCAGATTCACTTGCCCAAGATGGAGCTCTGAACATAAACTATGTCGGTGGCGATCCAATTCCTAACACTCATACGATCTTGGCCTCTCTTGTGCATCAGACTGCTGATGTGACTCAGCTCTGGAACTCCAACCTCTACTGCTCTGAGGATACAATGCGTCTGCTCATGGATGTGTTTGATGTGTGGCTTCCGGATTTCAAGTACGGGAATGATGCGTGTGCTCTTCGCCTGTCAGGAGTCCCCAAGTATTTTGAAGTCGTGTCGCGGAATCACCTTATGGCCTACCAGTCCGGCGAGGTGATCATACGTCATCTTGTCATGCCTAACCATCTCGAGTGTTGTACCTATCCGATCCTTGACTGGGTGGCGAAGAATATGCCCAATTGTCTTGTGAACATCATGGGGCAATATCGCCCGGAGCACAAGGTTCGTAGGTCCCCTCAGAAATATCCAGATATTGCCCGATTTGTTCGGCGTGAAGAAGTTCAGGCAGCACGGGATTATGCTACAGATCTTGGGATCTGCTGGAGTCCAGTGAGCTAACAGTCACTTCACAAGATTCTAAAACAGTTCTACCATCTGGTGCATGATTAAAATGTGTCTTGCAGTGCCTGGTCTTGTCTTGGCTATCGATGGCGATTACGCAGAGGTCGATTTTGGTGACGTGAAGAGGCGTGTCTGTGTGACCCTTCTGCCCAACCTCAAAGTCGGAGAATATGTGATTGTCCACACTGGTTATGCGATTGAGAGCATGAAACCCGAAGAGGCAAAGAAGACACTCGCACTGTTCGAGGAGATGGCACGGATCTCTGAAGGCCAAAAATAATTTTCCTGTATTGATATCCAACATTATAGTATCTGATTTAATGCAAGCTTCGATTAGCGTATAGTTCTGTGGCTTAGAGACCGATATTCATATTTATTTTCCAATATCTGTAGAGTCGCGGTAATCTCTATAAGATAAAACTGTAAAACAGAGTATAGCACGGTAGGCAGTGGACTAAGTCCCATTGCATCTCACTACTATCTTGTTTGAGGTGACTGCCTGCCTTTTCCAATTTCTTTATGGTCTGTTGTCCACGATAGGTGTTCACCAACCTATGCAGTATTGGCCGTTATATTTGGAATACTAGAAGTTTCGAAGTCGAGTTCATTTTCATCATGAGATTACACATGGTTTTGGTTCAAATTATTATTAGTATTTACTGGGTCATATCTGAGGTTTGCAAATGTACTTGGACAAATAGCTTTTTTTCTGAATGATTTGGTCACTATGATTGATTATTATGACCGATACACTTGATTCCATTATGGCTGAGATCCGTCAACGAATTAATACAGATGACACTACAACTCCTGTTTCCAGTGAAGAGGTTCAAAATCTCATTCGCAAGACAGTAGTAGTGATGCCTGCGGGTGGTAAGGGCGAACGAATCCGGGCCGAGACTGGTAGTCATGGGATCAACAAGGTCATGATCAATGTTGATGAGTCCGAGAGTATGATTGAACGGACCATTAGAAACTATGCTGAGATCGGTATCAAGAAGTTCGTCATTCTCACAGGTTTTCTTGCCGAGAGAGTAGAAGAGCATCTTGGTGATGGCTCTCGTTGGGGGGTTGAAATTCGGTATTCGCAGGATCCTGATGGACGAAAGGTGGGGAATGCTGGTGCAATACTCCACGCATTGAATAATGGTGCAATCGATGATACTTGCACATCTATCATCCACAACCCGGATGACATGATTATTGGGATGAAACGCCCCTATGGCGAAGTCTTCTTGGAGGGTCATATTCGTGCACGAAAGAATGACTGTATTGCCACATTCATAGTGGTTCCTGAGACCCCGTTTCAGTACTCTGGCCTTGTCATCGATCACGGTCGAGTACGCGATATCGCAAAGTACCCTCCAATTGCTGTTCCTGCTCACACTGGAATCACTGTCTTTGGTCCAGAGGTCTACGAGTATTTCAGAAAGCTGGTCTCTCTTGAGGTTGAATCTTCCTTTGAGAATGTGGTGGCTCCAGTTCTGGCTAAGGAGGGTCGTCTGTTTGCAATTAACATTCCCTCCGGGACTTGGTATCCTGTCAATGATGGAAAGGGCCTTCGCCTAGCTAAGGAGGCTTTGGCACGAACTGGTGAGATTCATTGAGTTTTCTCGTTTCAGGCAACTTCATTAGGACTAAGATGGATTACTTCGAAGGCATTGCGGTTGCGTTTGATGAAGGCGATAGATAATGAGATGTTCTGTGATTATCCCCACCCTCAACGAGGAAGGTAACATTCAGCAGTTGATTGAATCGATATATGCGCAATTGAGTCCTGATGAGACAGACATCTATATCGTTGATGATGATAGTAAGGATCGGACACAAGAGATAGTCACTACTCTAACTCGCAAGTATCCGCGGCTTCACCTGATCGTGCGAAAGGGGGAACGTGGTCTCGGAACAGCCGTCCGTTTGGGGGCAACCCATGTTCCTGATGGCCCTGTTGTTGTCATGGATGCGGACTTCTCTCATGATCCACGCTTTATTCCCGCATTACTGAAAAAGGTCCGAGAGGGCTTTGATATCGTGGTTGGATCAAGGTATGTTACTGGTGGTCGAATTATCGGCTGGACGGGCCTACGAATTGCTATCAGCAAAGGTGCAACGATGATTGCTCGAATCCTTCTCCGTGTGCCACTGAAAGATCCAATGAGCGGTTTCGTGGCATGCAGTTCGCCCAAGATCCTTGTTGACAGTATCAAGCTCGCAGATTACAAACTCCTGCTTGAGATTGTGGCACGAAATAAGAACTTGCGAGTGACCGAGGTGCCTATCGCTTTTCGGGATCGAACAAGGGGTCAGAGCAAGCTCGGGAGTCGAACCCTCTTTCTTTATGTACTTCTAGTATTTCGATTACTGTTTATGCGGCAGAGTTAATCTGTTATGGCTGGTGGTCTTAATGGTCACAATGGACATTACTACATGGAAACGATATCCCGATCTCATAGTTGTATTGTCTATTGTGATCAACGTCGTGCTTGTCATATTTCTCCGACTGGCTGGAAGCCGAATGTACCCCTTCTTTTTCCTGTTCTATATCTGGGTCGCCATCTATGCTGTTTTTTTGGCTACAGTTCTCTTTTGGCAACGGAGGAACCAGCAACCTCTCATCACAGGTCGCATATCCATTGCGCTCACTCTTGTTCTCCTTATCATTGTCCGATTCATATTTCTTGGCCAGACCGAGACCATCTCTCTTGATATGTTCTGGTATCTTGATTTTGGTAAGTTCATGTTAATGGGGAAACTTCCCTACTCGGGTTTCTATTTTCCCTATCCTCCCTTTTTCGCCTACTTTATCTACGCGATCTCACTGGTTGCTCCCACAATCGACAGTTTTCGTGTGCTTGCGACTCTTGCTGATGTTGGTGTGGCCTTTCTGTTATGGAAATTGGCAGTACGGCACGCGAATGAACAGTGGGCTTCACTTGTAGTTCTTGCCTATGCATTGCTCCCCGTGTCCGTTATCGAGTCGGGTTGGAATGGGCATTTTGAACCACTTGCAAATTTGTTTCTTCTACTTGCTATATGGTTCATGCTCAGTGAGAAGTCGATCATGTCGGGTATGTCATTGGGTCTTGGTACTGCCACAAAGATCTATCCGGGGCTTCTATTTCCGATTATACTCTTCTATTTCCATGGCTGGCGTAATCGTTTGAAATTTACCTTTAGTACAGTGATCACAGGTGTGATTACTTATCTTCCTATCCTATTCTTATCCGCCACAGAGGCGAGTCATGAATCGTCATTCGCTGTTGGTGGTGCCTCCACAACGATTGCTTCTTTCTCATTGCCCTTGTTTCTGAATGGTGTGGTTGCAAGTATTACTCCCGTCACGGTGCTCATAGGTGTGAGTGTTCTGATTGGAATTGTTACGGTGTATAGGTTTTCGTCACATCCAAACAAGACTGATTGCACCTCTCCTTATTATTGGACTGTATTGTTGCTTGGGATCACCCTTGTTCTTCTAGGACTTTTTGTGGGACTCTATCCGTTATTTCCACAGTCCCGTTTTGTCTTCTGGAGATATCCTCTTGATATCGGTGTGGTGCGCGGAGTCACAACTCTCTCAGTTGGTCTGGTGGTCATTGGAATATCGTTCAAACACTGGTGGCGGAAATCGACTGAACCGATAGATCACCTCTCTTTACTGTTCCTTGTGTCTGCGACCATTCTACTCCTCCTTACTCTCTCACGGAATGTATTCTATGGCTGGTACCTCTTATGGTCCCTCCCGTTGTTCTTTCTGAACAAAAAACGAACCCTTGCACTCACCATCATCTTATGTCTTCTTCTTCTCTATCCGAGTTATACACACGACAACTTTCAATCCTTGGGATACAATGAGCCACATCAGTGGACTGATGATCTCTCATCTACCGAGGGCTGGTCAATTTTTGTCAATACCTCGGCAAGTGCAGTCAATCGTTCTCAATTGTCTGCCAGTGTTTCTACTGATGCTACCGAATTGCATTTTGGGTTCAACGCCTCTCTTGTCAAGAATTCAACCCTACTGCAAAACGTTAGTATCTCCTATACGAAGCATGTTCTCTTTTCGTTTAACGACGAATCGGAATTTGCTGTGCGTGTTGCCTCAGCCTGGGATCCCACATTTGGGGCCTATGCAGAGTTCTCTCTCTCGTTTGTCGGAATGAATGCCAATAATGAATCTATTAATGGGACCATTGTGCCACGTACAACACTGTTTACGAATCTCACGACGGTGCTGTGGCGCTATGCATTTCTCACAGAGAATCCACTAGAAGATGGCGGTGTTGTTCAGAGTCTGACTATCACAGTTTATCCGCTTCAATCCGTAAGTTCGGAATACGTGATTGATCAGATGTATACCACTTATGCGGGACCCATTAACCCTCTCTATTTTCTGACCATCCCCAATCTCGTGGCTATCTCATTAATAGCGTACGTAATTCTGCGGTATGAATCGGATGAGGAACAAGATGAAAGTGTTGTATGTTAAGTGCAGTTTCCGCACAATCTATATCGATATAGAGCACCAAGTATCCTAGGCGATACTTAATGATGCCCTCTGGTCGGATACAAAACCTCACAATTTTTGTTGAACACTTTCCACCTTTTCTGGGATCCGATCGGACCATATTCGAGCTTGCCCGGCGTGTTGCAGACCGTGGAATTCATGTCCATTTCATTGCGACCCAACCACTACGTTACCTTGTGGGAGGACGGCCTGATGACTGGCCTTACAAGAAAAATTGGTCCGGCCACCCTAAGACCGTCCATCCTAATATCACGGCCGAATATCTTCTTGTCAATAAGCATATGGAATCGATGTGGCACAGATGGCCCCCCTTGGCCCTTTTGTTGACAATCTTCCTATTCACGCTCTATTCTTTGCGCCCAATCATCCGTCACCACAGTGATCTTGTTATTGCTGCACATGCTACTCCCATCTGCGGTGTAGTTGCATTTATCTCTGCAAAATTGACTTTCAGGAAACTTTTGATGGGCTGCCCTGACTGGATGTCAGCTTACGCAGCTGGGCTCATCGGTTCATCAATGAGCAGCCTAGGTCCGGTCTTGCTTCAACTACTTGAAACTCGGCTCTACAAGTGGTCTGATCGAGTGGTGACTGTGACCAAGCATCTCAAGCGTCTGCTTGTTGCTAGTGGTGTGCCGGCTCGGAAAATAGCCGTCATTCCGAATGGTGTTGATCCTGACCTGTTTTCGCCCTCTGTTGACACATATGAGATCAAGCGTAAATATCGCCTCGAAGATGTATGTGTCGTCTTCTTCTCAGGCCATCTTGAGGAGTGGGCCGGTTTGTCTGTACTATATGATCTTGCGATTCGACTCGATGAGGAATATCCTGAATCGCGTCTTCTACTTGTTGGTTCTGGTGACTCGATTGTGACGCTCTTTGAACGGCTGGTGAAAAAGAATCTTGGTCATATGCTAATTCATGCGGGATTGCATCCATACAAGGATATGCCCAAGTTCACAGCAGCAGCAGACATTTCACTATGTATCTTTCCTGACACTCCCGTGGCACATGCGGCCTCCCCTCTCAAGATCTTTGAGTACATGGCATCTGGATCAGCCATTGTCGCAACTGCACTGGCTGGCACTCGCGAGGTATTGCAAGAGGATGCAGGTATTCTTGTTCCCCCTGATAATACGGATGCATTATGTTCAGCTGTCATCAGACTTTGTAAAGACAGGGATTTACGTAAACAGATGGGACAGAGGGCTCGGCAGCTTGCTGAGACCCAATTTTCATGGAAACATCTTGCGAAGTGCTTTGCTGATGAGTGCTATCGTGCAGTTGCATTGGCCTAGTCCAAAACACATCATTCCACAAGGTCACGAACATGAAACAGTGCCATAATGTTTGTTCTGCCGGGAATGTGTCTGGTCCCAGAAGTAAATACGACATCTTTGTCCTTCTCAATAAGTCCTTGTTTGTACGCGATTCGCACCGTTTCTTTAACGAGATCGTCCACGTTGTCGATGTCCTGCTCGTAATAGACTGGATGCACACCCCATAGTAGTCGAGAACGCCTCATCACTCGTACATTCGCAGTCACGGCAAAGATATGAACTGGTGGCCGGTACTTGGAGATCCATCTTGCAGTGAATCCACTTCGTGTCGCAGTGATGATGCCTCCGACCTTTTCGGGGATAAGACAAACAGTATTGTACACCAGAGTGCCGATGATCTCCACAATCATCTTCCTTGGTGACGTTATTGTGAGAGGATCGATTGGTGGAAGGGTTTCCTCAACTCGCTTGACTATCTTGTTCATCATTACGACAACGCCTACAGGATCCTCCCCCACTGCGGTCTCCCCGCTGAGCATCACTGCATCGGCTCGATCTAAGATTGCATGCGCTACATCGCTCACCTCTGCACGGGTCGGCATCTGTTCATGAGTCATTGACTCCAGCATATGCGTTGCAACAATGACCGGACGCGCCCACATGTTTGCTTTTTTGATGAGTTCTCTTTGCAATACTGGAACATCTTCGATTGGGACCTCAATGCCGAGGTCTCCACGGGCAATCATAATACCTTGTGACTCTTTGACGATTGCATCAAAATTCTCGACGGCCAGTATATGCTCGATCTTACTGATAATGCTGGCATCCCGTGGGCCATTTGCATCAAGGACTCCTCTGATGCGGCGTATCTCTTCCGGACTGGTCACAAAGGACAGTGCGATGAGGTCTGGTTCCAATTCCGCAGCGAGATCGAGGTCTCGGAGGTCCTGCTCGGTGGGAATACCGCAAGAGAGTTTGATTCCCGGTACATTGACTCCTTTTCGGCTTGAGATCGGTCCCCCATGAGTGACCTCTGTCACAATCTCCTCCCCCCGAATCTCTTTGACCCTAAGCCTGACGATTCCATCATTGACCGCTATGGTGTCACCAACTTTAACATCTTGGGGCATCTCCTTATGAGATACAGAGACCCTGTGACCATCGCCAACAAAGTTCTCTGTTGAGAGGATCAATTCATCTCCACGGGTGAGTGTGACTGGTGCCTTGAGTTCGCCAATCCGAATCTTTGGACCCTGCAGATCAAAGAGTATTGGAATGGTGTCATCGATAGAACGAATGAGGTTGAACGTCTTCTTTGCGGTCGGATGATCTGCGTGCGACATGTTGAGTCTTGCAACGTCCATTCCTGCTTCTATCATTCCCTCTAGCACTTCACGTAATCTCGAGGCTGGACCTATTGTACATACTATCTTGGACCGTGTTCTATCGAATATCATATTTTCTTCCTCTTGCGTCTTCAATGTGCTCATTACGTTTTAGTCATTCTGTCATGGGCCTTGACCCGATAGATTAGCATAAATGCAACTTACGCTATTGACATGGTTGTTTGAAGGACAATGAGTTGCGAGATGAATATGGATGGTAAAATTTGAAAAAATTCATGCAATTGAGATTCTGGACTCACGTGGAAACCCTACACTTATGACGAAGGTCTATCTCTCTGATGGTAGTATTGGTGTGGCAAAGGTACCTAGTGGTGCATCCACAGGTGTGAACGAGGCTGTTGAGCTTCGTGATGGTGGTAATCGATACGGTGGTAAGGGTGTTTTGCGAGCTGTTGAAAATGTGAATGGCCCCCTTTTTGATGCTGTAAGATCGGTTGACCCATTGGATTTGCACGCTGTAGATGCGGCTCTTATTGAGGCGGACTCGTCCAAGAGCAAGAGCAAACTTGGAGCAAATGCAATCCTCTCCATTTCAATGGCGACTGCAATTGCGGCCGCACAGCATCTGGATATGCCTTTGTTCAAGTTCATTCGGACCCACGTTCTCAAGAGAGAAGAAAAGTACCTGCAACCAGTTCCTCTGTCCAATGTGATTAATGGTGGGGCTCATGCTGGTAATGATCTTGCAATTCAGGAGTTCAAGATTTTGCCTGTGGGTGCCAGTGATATTCGAGAGGCTGTCCGCGTTCTCAGTGAAGTCTATCACACATTGGGAAAGAATATGATTGCAAAATACGGCCGCATGGCAAAACATGTCGGTGATGAGGGTGGTTTCTGTGGTTTTGGATTGAAGTCCACACAAGACGCCTTCGAGGAAATGGTACGTGCAATCAGCGACGCTGGTTACTCCCCTGGTGACGATGTTGTTCTTGGTATTGATGCAGCGGCAAGTGGGTTCTATAATGATGGGACCTATTCAATTGATGGTAAGACATTAAGCGCTGGCGAGCTGCTTGATCTTTACATTGACTTGGAGAAGACGTATCCTCTGAAGTCCGTTGAGGATCCATTCGATGAGGCTGCATTCTCTGACTTTGCTGAGTATACTAAGAAGACCAAGGTTCAGGTGATCACAGACGATCTCACTGTTTCCAATCCCGGTATTGTACGTAAAGCGGTTGAGATGAAGGCTGGTAATGCATTGCTTTTGAAGGTGAACCAGATTGGGAGTGTTACTGAGGCGATCGAGGCGGCAAAGATCGCAAACACTGCCGATTGGCCTATTGTCGTGAGCCACCGTAGTGGCGAGACTGGTGATACTTTCATTGCTGACCTCTCTGTGGCTCTGTCAACAGGCCAGATCAAGACTGGTGCTCCTGCACGGAGCGATAGGGTGGAGAAATACAATCGTCTTCTTGAGATCTACGATATCCTGAACGGTGATTGTGGCTATCCCGGCCATGATTTCAGAACTGCATGGAGGAACTACTAAGACATGACTGACAAGCGAACCGCAATACTTGTCGTGCTTGATGGTGCCGGAGACCGTTTAATCCCGGAACTTGGAGGCCGTACCGCCTTTCAAGCTGCAAAGACCCCCACTTTAGATCGGCTTGCCCGTGAGGGGCAGACTGGTCTCATGGATGTCATTGGGCGTGGCATGACCCCTGGAAGTGATACTGCGCATCTTGCTCTCTTTGGGTATGACCCCTCGACGACCTATCCCGGGCGTGGACCGCTGGAGGCTCTCGGGGCAGGGATGGACTCTCAGCCGGGTGATGTCGCGTTCCGAGCGAACTTTGGCACGGTGGAATCGGATCTTACTGTAATTGATCGCCGGGCGGGACGTGACATCTCTCAAGAAGAGGGGCGAGTCCTTCAGGAGGCCCTTGATGGAATGCAGATCGAGGACGTGACGGTTCGCTTTGTCCATACAGTCGAACATCGTGGGGCTCTTGTTCTTCGAGGTGCAGGACTGTCGGCCGATATCAGTGATGTTGACCCTCATGAGGTCGGGAAACAGGTCTTAACGGCAGAACCTCTAGACCCTGCGGCTGAGAAGACTGCTCGGGTCGTCAATACATTTGTCCGCGAGAGCTACAAGCGCCTTAAGGACTTGGAAGTGAATCAACAGCGTATCAGTCGTGGAAGACCTCCGGCCAATATTGTGTTGCTGCGCGGACCCGGAAAGCACCAAGACATTCCCACTATGAAAAAGCGGTATGGTATCAAGGCGGCTGTACTTGCTGGAGGTGCTCTCTACATTGGTACTGCGCGATATGTTGGAATGGATCATATTCATGTAGACGGTCAGACAGGTACAATTGATACCAACTTTGACAACATCGCGGCCAAGGCTATCGAAACCATTCAGTCCGGGTATGACTACGTTTTCATTCACATCAAGGCGACTGACAATGCGAGCCATGATCACGATTACAAACAAAAGGTTCTGGCTATCGAACGTACCGATGCCATGCTGGGCAAGATTCTGAGTGCAGTCGAGGACTCGGTCGTTGTTGCTGTGACTGCGGATCATACGACTCCGGTTTCGGTCGGTGAACATACCTGCGATCCCGTTCCCATAGTACTCTGGAGCAATTTCATTCGTCCCGATGATGTCACTGCCTTCTCTGAGATTGATGCCGCTCATGGTGCTCTCGGGTATCTGCGTGGACTGGATGTGACTCCACTTCTGCTAGGCTATGCTGGCCACATTCACAAGTTTGGCTCGTAGAATGCATTCATTGTCTTTGGTACATTCGACACTTAGGACTTGGTACTCTCGAACCGACCGAATCTTACTTAGGGAGTTGTCACCTCATAAGGCTGACAATCCAAGAATGGTGAGATGATGCTCGAAGACCGTGCGACTGAGGTTCGCGGCACAACAACCTTTCTTAGTCAGTCGATCATATCCGGAGTCTTCCGCGTCGTCAATATCATGATCCTTACCCGCCTGCTTCTGCAGCAGGAGATGGGTCAGATCGCAGTCCTGGGCATCATCTATGGTGTGATGCAGTTTCTTGGTGCTGTCGGTCTGAACTACGCATCACCGCTTGTCGTTCCGGAGGAGGAGTTTCATGGTCGCCTCGATCGAGTGAAGGGTTTTCTGAGGCGGTCAGTCAGCCTGATACTTACATCCTCTGCAATCCTAATTCTGCTCGTTGTCGGTATTGCTCCCTATCTGATCTCCTCGACTATACTAAGCTCTCAATTGATTCTTCTTGTCGCTCTCATCTGCCCCTTCTCCGCATTAGAGGCCTTCTTGGACTCTTTCTTGCTTGCCCGGTATCAGGTCCGTCATCTTGCGGCTGGTCGTATCCTGTTTGATATCACTCGAGTGCTTGCCACAGTCTCGCTTGTCATCATGGGTTTTGGGATCATTGGTGTCGTTGTGGGGTGGCTTCTCGGTGAACTTGCAGCAGTATTCGTCTTTGGACTGGCCGCGACTCGACCATTGAAGGTAAAGAGTTCACCCATTGACATGCGTCCTGTGCTTGCCTTTGCACTTCCCAGCCTGCTGTTTCAGACAGTAGATGTCACGATTCAGAACACAGACCGGATCATCCTGCTTGTCATAACCGATCTCTCCTCTCTCGGTGTCTATGATGTGCTTCTCGGAATCCTCTTCATGATGAGTTTCGTTTCGCTGGCCGTGTCTACTGCTCTCTATCCTGTGTTGACAAAACTTCGCCTCAACCATACCGCCGAGGGTGATTTACGTGGTTTCGGTGATGCCGTGGGAATGCTCTTGCGTTATATCATCATGCTTCTTCTCCCTGTCGCCATCATCGCTGCGCTGAACGCTCATATCATCATTCAGGTACTCTTTGGGGCCTCTTATGCGAACTTTCCAAATGCATCACTTGCGTTCTCACTCTTGCTCCTGTCATATGCAGTGTGGGGGATTGTCTATGCACTTCATACGGTCCTACGGTCAATGGGCGAGTCCCGGTTCTTTCTGCTCGCTGGACTTGGGATTATTGTCTTTGAGATCATGGCCTGCTGGTATTTGACATCCCTCTATGGGTTGCTGGGATCCGCAATCACCCGCTCGTTGTACATCATGCTCCTTCTGATCCTGTCGCTTGCCAGAATCCGACAACATGGGATTCGCGGGATTGGTCGTGTGTCGGTTTCGGTCGCCAAAATCGGCTTTGCGTCAGTCATATCTGGTGTCTTTGTATGGTGGATTGCACCTGTATCGTTCCTGAGTCTTGTGATCTGGTTGGGTGCTTCATTGGGCATTTATGTTGCTCTGTTATTCTTGATTCATGAAGTGAACCCTCTTGACTTTCAGGTTGCTCGTCATCTGTTGCCGTTGCGATTACAGGGTCTTGCCAACTGGATTGAACGGAAGTATCTATGATCCCAAGTAACACCCGATGTTCCTCATGTAATGTATCTCGTTATCCCTTGAAATCACTGATTGAGGTTCATCGAGTGACCTTGTTCTTGGCACAATTGACGTAGTAGCTGGCTACCTATTGAAGACAAATGTCCGTCTTTCCCACACTGTGATATTCGGCTCCCCTTTGTTTCAATCTCTTTCTGATTAAATACATTCCGTCCATCTATGATGATTGGCGTTTGGATGAACTACTTTAATCGGTCTAAATCAATATGAAAATAATTCTGTGTTTGGTTATGAGAACGATGCAGTTTGTCCCCTCGGATGTATTGTACAGGTCACGCTCGATTTCATGTCTTGGGCGCACTCAGTCCCGAACGTAAGGATCCTGAAGTTCGAGCATCGCTCCCTTTGGAATCAAGCCATCCAAGCTAGGCCTACCACGCCCATGGGACGAATATGATAACAAAGTACAGACGAATGGCGAAGCATACAGGCGACAAGGGAGGATATTGTGGCTTCAAGTTTATGTTATCACACGACACGTTGGAGGAAATCATTAGTATGAGCCAGAAAGTTGGCTGGCACATAAGCAACGTGTACACGAGGAACCTGTTTGCACACATGAGTCTTTCGAGATTCACAAGAGCGATGTAGAATCACAGAAGATGTAGGACTTTGTACCACCACTTTTGGGACACCTCCTTTTTTATCTTCGCCTTACTCTTCGCTGGATCCTCCTCACACTCCAGTACAGTTCCCCCGGCACACGGTTCAGCAGGGAGGTGTGCGGCCGCTCCTTGTTGTAGTACTCCAGGTACTCCTCCAGGCACAGCCCGAGCCGCTCC